>JBAZHC010000013.1 GCA_041652575.1 Phycisphaerae bacterium
GCTTCGCCAGCGGGGGATAATAACCTAAGTCCTGCGGCACTTGAGACGCTTGCCATTATCGCATATAAGCAGCCGATTATACGCGCCGATATAGAATCGATTCGAGGCGTCGCCTGCGGCGAGATGGTTCGCTCCCTGATGTATAAAGGCCTTGTGAAGATTGTCGGAAAGGCGGAAATCCTCGGCAGGCCGCTTCTTTACGGCACAACGAAGAAGTTTCTCGAAGTTTTCGGATTAAACGACTTAAAAGACCTGCCAAAAGCGGAAGAACTCAAACAGCCCGGACAATAATCACTAAAAAGATTCCCGGCACCATTTTGTCGCGGATGCCCGATGGTTCAGATTATTGTGATTTATCTTCAAGCCAGTTTTCAGCAAGGATAGCCAAATCGAGCATATTAACCTTGCCGTCAGGCTGAATATCCGCCCATTGGCAAAAGCTATTTCCGCTTGTGCAGTCCGTATGCAGCCACCAGTCGGTAAGCTGGACAACATCGAACATATCAACTTTGCAATCCCCATCGATATCGCCCGCCGGACAATCAGCAGTAATTATTTCGTTAATCCATGCCGCATAAGAACTTACTCTGATTCCCCAGAAATTGTCGGGGTCGACGTTTCCTGTGTTAGGGTCGTCAAACCATGTTTGGTTTATTCTTTCAACATAAGCTGACAGTGCGGCCAGTTTCCAGGTACCATTCTGGTAGATAAACCATCCGCCGCCTGAATCATACATTGCGGGGGCGGCTTCATAAGGTCTTCCGTTAAGGTCGAAATCGGCGACTAATGTATCGGAATAATAAGAGCCGACGTGTTGCAATGTACTCGTGCCGTCTATAATATTCTGTCCCCACCTTAAAGTAGTACAGGAACCTGCCCATAAATATCCGTAGCTTTGTCCGCTTAAATAACGAGTACTGCCTCTATATTTGCCATATCCGCCGATACAGATATCCTGATTAACTTCATTCCTGTCTATATATGGCGGCGCATAGGCGGTAAGATCGGGGTCTGAATCGTCGGTATTTTTGAGACGGATAAGACGAATATCTACAAGACCTGTTGGGCCGCCGGTCCATTGAGAATTATAAACGCATTTATAATTAATACCGTCGATATTTACTGTCGCCGGGCTGCTGTTTTGGTGGCGAGTGGTAACAATCCATTCAGGGGAAACAACTACAAACGAAGCGTTTGTACTCCATTTTCCAACGATGGCATTTACAGGTCTGTCTGTCCACGTCAGTAAATTCGGCTCTCCATTAGCGTGCAGAATCATACTTATACCGGTAGTTGGCATTATCAGCAGAGAAAATGCGCACAAGTATATACAACAAAACTTGTTCTGACTGTACCCAGGCCTTTTCAGATACTTCCCTCCTTTAGGTTTTACAAAAAAGACTTTGAAGGTCGGATTTTCTTTGTCCCTGCTATCTATACCTTCCTCAAATTCCTTATTTTATATAAAATACCAAATTAATCTCGAAAAATCAAGAATTTCAGTTTTATCTCGAAGTTTTTTCCGCTAAACGCCAAAATTTTTAATAAATCCAGAATATTTGTTGCTATAAAGGGTCAGCGAAGTTAGTATTATGCGCGAGTATTGATTTGAGGTGCTTGCGTAATAGGCCGATTAAGGAATAGTTGAGATTTTATACAAATCCATCCGAAACATGTCATTAACGTCCTCTCTCATTTTGCAGCGTTTAATAAGATTATTTCAGGAAGATATAGTTTTCTAAAGGAAATTTGCTAAACAGATGCTACGAGTGTAGCATAATTTTTTTACTTTTTTAATTTGAGGGTTTTTCAGATGAACATTTATGTAGGTAATTTGTCAAGAGATGTAACAGAAGACCAGTTACGGCAGGCTTTTGAGGCTTATGGTGAAGTTAAGACCGTGTCCATTATAAAGGACAAACTCACCGGAGAGCCAAGGGGATTTGGCTTCGTTGAAATGTCTTCCAATGAGCAGGCAGCCGCGGCATTGCAGGAACTTGACGGCAAGGACCTTGGCGGCAGGGCGCTGAAGGTTAATGAAGCTCACGATCGCGCTGACAAGGGCGGCGGCAGAGGCCCGCGTCGCGGCGGCGGTTTTGGCGGCAGAGGCGGCGGCGGTGGTTTCGGCGGCAGAGGCGGCCGAGAGGGCGGTTATCGTTCTCCAAGGTAGTAATCCAGACCAGTACCTAACTAAATAATTATCAGCGGCCCGTACTGTCTTTTTATGGTACGGGCTTCTGTAATTGTTCTTATCATTTACGGTAAGGCATTAGGGGTTTTCGTATATTTGCTCGCACTTGCCGGAATAAACAGGCTGGCCGGTGTTTCTGCAGCATGACGTGTCATGTTTTGCGGGGTGTATAAAAATATTCCCAACTCCCCGAGTAGGACTCGAACCTACGACCTAGCGGTTAACAGCCGCTCGCTCTACCAATTGAGCTATCGGGGAATAGCTGCGAAAACAACGGATTTTCCAGATTTTAGCCGATTTGTCAAGCATAACTTACGGCTAAAGAAGCTAAAAGCTGGACAAACTATAAATTTTAAGATACTATGCCTCCTTTTTCAGCGGGAATATGTATTTTATAGGCTTTTCATAAATATAGTTGGATTGTTATAATATCGTCTTATGGCTATTGACAGGCTCGAATTAGAAGGTTTTACAGTAATAAAAAAGCTCGGTACGGGTGCCCGGACTACAATTTTTCTTGCGCGCGATGAGGAAACCGGCAGTACCGTTGCTCTTAAACGGGCTGTATGCGAAAAGCCGGAAGACACACGAATATTCGAACAGATGACAAATGAATATAAAGTCTCACAGGCTATCAATCATCCATACCTTCGTAAATGCAATAAGCTAATCAAAGTCCGCAAGGCTCTCAAAGTCAGAGAAGTATTTCTTTCGATGGATATGTTCGAAGGGGAGACTCTTGAAAAGACAAAGGCCCTGAGTCTCGGCGATGTGCTTCTTGTCTTCCGCATGGTTGCCGACGGTCTTAACGCGATGCATCAGCAGGGCTATATCCATTGCGATATCAAGCCGAATAATATTCTGATAAACGAATCAGGCGCCATCAGGATAATAGACCTCGGGCAGGGCTGCAAAATCGGTACAGTAAAACCGCGAATACAGGGTACGCCTGATTATATCGCGCCGGAACAGGTGAAAAGAAAACACCTTAATCAGCGGACGGATATATTCAATCTCGGAGCGACGATGTACTGGGCCCTTACCGGCAAAAATGTTCCGACCATGATTCCGCAATCAAATGATCTTTCAGCGATGCTCGGCCAGCGGAAATTTCCCACTCCGAGCCAGGTGTATCGCAAAATACCGATAGGCGTTTCGAATCTTGTTATGGACTGCGTCAAAGAGGAACCTGAAAGACGGCCCGGTTCGATGGTTGATATTATTTCAAGGCTTGACCTTCTTATACACAGTATTTTCGCGAAAAAGATGAGCGCTCAATAATGACAGAAGAATTTATCAAACTGCTTGAAGCCGGTATCCTGGCAAATCAGCAGGATAAATACCGCAAGGCCAATGTGACGGTTCTGCCGCAAAACGGCGATGTCGTCGTCGCAGGCGATATTCACGGCCACAGACGGAACTTTGAACGAGTTGTTTCTTATTCAAATCTTGAGAAAAATCCCGACAGGCATCTTATTCTGCAGGAAATCATACACGGCGGGGCGGAAGACCAGCAGGGAGGATGTCTATCGTATGAAGTGCTGGCCGATGCCGTAAAATTAAAAACAGAATACCCTGACAGGGTGCATTTAATTCTCGCCAATCACGATACCGCATTCATAAACAACAGCGATGTTATGAAAGGCGGAAAGGAAATGAACGCCGCGATGCGGGCGGCGATGCAGCGGAGTTTCGGCAAAGATGTTAAAGCCGTGGAAAGTGCGATTGAACGTTTTCTTTTTTCGCAGCCGCTTGCGGTCAGATGTCCGAACCGGATATGGATATCACATTCCCTGCCTTCAGACAGAACGTTGGGAAAATTCGATTTTACGATATTCGACAGAAATTTGAAAATCAGCGATATCGTAAGGCCTAATTCAGCCTATCTTCTGACGTGGGGTAGAGGACAAAGCGAAGAGACACTCGAATTTCTCGCGCAAAAGCTCGACGTTGATTTCTTTGTTCTCGGCCACCAGGTGCAGGAAAGCGGCTGGATGAGCAATAATAAAAATCTTATCATTATAGACTCACAGCACAATCACGGTCACCTGCTGCGATTTGACCTTGGTACTCAATACACGATAGAGAAGTTAACGAAATCGCTTGTGCCGATTGCAAGTATTTACTAAAGGGCCGGCAGATATGATGTTTTTGTACCTAATGGTTATAGCTTCAATTTTGATTCAGGCGGTAGTTGTTTTCCTTGTTATCCGCAATTATAAATATGTCCTGAGAAAGTTGAGTCAAAACCGCACTTCCCATTGCCCCAGAACCTCGCTGATTATCCCATGCAAAGGAATCGATACCGCTTTCGATAAAAATATCAGGTCTTTTTACGAGCTTGATTACAACGATTACGAAATAATCTTTGCGACAGACAGCGCAGAAGATGCGGCTTATAATCGTCTGCTTGAGCTTAAAGAACAGTTTAAAGACAAAACAAAGGCGTTTAATATCAGAGTTCTTGTCGCAGGTTCGACAAGTCAGGGCAGTCAGAAATTGCATAATATGCTTTGTGCGTGCAGGAATGCCGACAAAGATGTTAAGGTTTTCGCGTTCGCCGATTCCGATGCCTGCGTCGGCAGCAACTGGCTTGGCGGGCTTGTTTATCCTCTTCGCAAAGAGCGACACGGCGTTTCAAGCGGTTACCGATGGTATGTTCCATTGAAAAATAATTTCGCGACAATAGCCTTGTCCGTACTCAACGCCAAGGTCGCGCAGCTTCTTGGCGCAACGGCCTTCAATTACGCATGGGGCGGCTCAATGGCCGTGCGTGTCGATGTATTTCAAAAGCTCGGCATGGATAAAATATGGGAAAAAGCGGCAAGTGATGACCTAACTATAAGCAGTGCGGCCAAGAAGGCCAGACTCAAGGTTATCTTTGCGCCTGTATGCTTTGTGGCTTCTTACGAGCAGGTTGACTGGACGAGCTTTATGGAATTTGCACGGCGGCAGTTTCTTATTACGCGCATAACAACACCGGGCAAATGGTGGTTCGGTTTTCTCAGCGGCCTGTATTCGGTTCTGGCAGTGTGGGGATTTGCGGGATTAGCTTTTTATTTATGGAACAGAGGCTCTGAAAACTGGCGTATTTTTTTGCTAATGGCTTTATTGGCTCTGGCCGGACAGTTTTTAAACGCTATTTTGCGGCAGAAGATGATTTTCAGGATTTTTTCCGCTGATTGGCAACAGATGAAAATCGCGGCGATTGCCGATATCGCAGGAAATCTATTCTGGTCGTGGCTTATGCTCTTCTGTATCGTTTATTCATCTGTGGGCAGGACGATAAAATGGCGGGGCGTACGGTATAAACTTAAAGGGCCGACAGAAGTTGTCAGGCTTTAATTTTTTCAGGCCTGTTGCGGCTGGTTGTTTTCGCCGCCGATGATGTAAACACGATTTTTGCCGCTGCGTTTTGCTTCCAGCAGGGCCTTATCAGCCTGTTCAAAAAGTTCATTAGCGGTTGAACCGTCGCGCGGAAACGTGGCCAGACCTCCGCTTATTGCTAAAATACCTTTGCCATACGCACCAAGTGCCGGAAGGTCGGTTTTGTTCAGCTCTCTCCTGAATCTTTCGCAGATATTTATTACCTGTGTTGGATGTTCGCTTTCAGTACGTCTTCTTTCCGCTGTATGGCCGGAATCGAGAGCGACGGATTTATCGGCCGGCAAATTCCAAAAGACAACGGCAAACTCGTCTCCGCCGATTCTGCCTACAACGTCCTGTTTCCTGCAGCATTTCTGCATTAAAACAGCAGCCTGTTTGAGAATATTGTCTCCGACGTGATGACCGTAAAGGTCGTTGTATTGCTTGAAGTTGTCAATATCGAATATCAGCAGGGTTGCCTGCAGGGAGCGTTGTTTTATATGTTCGATTATCTGACGAAGAAACTCCCTGACGAATCTTCTGTTTTTCACTCCGGTAAGTTCATCTTCCATTACCAGTTTTTCAAGAATTTCAATCCGCTCGAGCTGCTCTTTGGCGGGTTTGACATCAGGTGCACTGCTTTCTGACGGCTGCGGGTTTTTCAGGGAGAAAACGACAGGGCAGATATAGTAGTCATCCAGCAGTTTTTCGCCATTGGACAACTGTGCCATCATTTCTGCGGCCAATGGTTCCTGCTGCATTTGGGCCAGCAGAAAGATTTTTGATTTCGGATTTGTCTGTCGAAGATTTTTAATCGCCGAGGGCAGATTTTCATCGAAACTGTCCGGCATTATTACTATGGCATCGAATTGATTCGCCGCGGCAATAGAAACGGCATCGGGAATATTCCGGCTGCTGCGGAACTTTATTCCGGCGCAACCTGATGTATCGACGAGGGTTTTGTCGCTTTGGCCTATCAGCAGTATTTCCGCATCCTTATTTTTACCGTCTATTATTATCCTGCTTTGCATCATCGGCTCATTATACTAAAAAGCCGATAGGAAGTCAAACTTGGCAAAACGGGCAAATTGCAGAAGCTGGAATTGTCAGTTGTCCGGCAAAACGGAGAGTTTTTCATGGGCTTGTTCGGCGAAGATACTGTTGGGGTAGTCTTTAAGGAAACGTTCAAGGCCGTCTTTTGCCTCGGCCAGGTATTTTTCTTTTTCTATACTGCTTAAATTCTGTTCTTTCCAGATGGTCAGTTTCAGAGAGGCCTGTTCGAATTTCGCCTGGATTCCGCCATCGGTACCGGCGAAGGTTTTGGCGACTTCGCCCAGCCGCTGTGCTCTTAAAATAACATCTGAAATGAGTATGGTCTGAGCCAGGACGATATTGTCCTTTAAGGGACTTTTATCGCCAGCCTGTTCGAGCAGATTGTCAAGCTGATTACTGTAAAAAATATCGTGCGGGTTGAGGATAATAAATTTAGCCAGAAAACGCCGGTCTTTGGGGTCGCTGCCGAGATTTTCACTGCCGATTAAATTTTGCAGATACAGGAGTTTTCTTTTTATTTTTTTGAGTTCATAATCGGTAATAACGGTTGTCGCGGGTTTATGGAAAATCGACTCAATTTCACTGGTAGCAATGTCGGTGGTTTTCGCCGACTGTTTTTCAATCATTGAAAGGCCCTGTTCTATCAATGTATTAGCGTATGTAAATTCTTCCATTCCCGCCAGATGAACGGCTCTTCGCCATCGCGCTTCGATTGATTCTGTGCTGTCGGGATATTCGGAATAAAGCCTGTGCCATATCGGAAGGTTCTCCCTTTGAGGGTAGTCGTTGTAGAAATGCAGAATCTCCTTTTCGACGAGTATATTAAGTTCCGGCGAAAGCTCGCTCAGCATGGCTTTATAGTAAAGCGCTATTGGCATCCGTTTAATTCTGACTTTGCTTTTAAGCAGCGCGTTGTGCAGAAACGCCGGCTTCCACCACTGCTTGGGAGGGTTGATGAATTTATCATATTGCCTCATAAGCTGGCGTTTTTCCCCCTGGTAGCCGAGATTGGCCGGCTCGTCAAACCATTCCGGCCAGCGGTCGAGCAGCAGCCTGTTCTGGATTTCCTTTTTCAGCACCGCCCTTAACGCTATGGTTTCGACCGGATAAAAAGGCGACTGGAAATAACTTCTGCTCTGCGGGCTTTTCAGCGTGCGGTCGAGAGCGTCTGAAATACTGTTATCCTGAAATTCCTTTATGGTTTCGGGATTATTCTTGGCGATGTAAAGCTGGTAATCAAGTTCGGAAAGACTGATGGTGTTCTGAAATATTATTATCGCAGCGGCAAGAGTGATGGCGCTTATACTCCATATCAGGCCGGGCCTGTAACGTGTGAAATGGCCTATCACAATTATAATAGCGGAAATTACCAGTGCGGTAACTACGCCGTCAAACCATGGGGCATAAGACAGCGCCCATTGAATGCTGTCGGCGTTTTTGACGCCGCCGAAGAAACCGAAATATATAAATACAGGTGAAATGCACATAACTACGGCAATGTATCGCGACCTGAATCGCAAAGGCCTTAGTGCCGCGGCGAAGGCTCCAATCAGGACAAAAATCGCCAGTCCCGGCAGACCTGCTATGAAAGCCAATACCAGCACAAACAGGATGCTATATTTGAAACTCATAAGCTGCGAAGCGAGGATTGGCACAACGATAAAAATTCCGACAAGAATACCCATTACAAATATCTGAGCGGGATATTCAAAAATACTTAACGGCGACAATATCAGCTTTTCGAGGTAAAAAGGGCCTGGAAATTCAGGACAGATAAGTTTGCCTGTTAGAAGCTTTGACCAGAAAACAGCGGCGATATAATACACACAAATCGCGAGAAAATAACAGCCGTTTACATTTGCATGGCTGTAGTGCAAAGTAGGACCGGCGGTCATAAGCTCTTTTGAGGCTAATTTTTCAGTTTTAGGGATATCAATATCAGGCATATCAGTATTATAATCTGTGTTTGTTCCAAATAACAGGCAATTTATCAGGGGGATATGGGCAATAATGGACTTGTTGGGTCTGGATATATAGAGCCAATTTTCGTAAAAAACCGGCTGTTTAGACCGCTCTTATCATTTCTGTGATTTTCATCAGCCTGCTTATATTATCGCGTTCGGCCTCGGCAAGTTTGTCGTAGATAAAGCGAATTGTCTGATGCAGTTCAGGGATAACCACATGTTCGAGCACGTTTACGCGACGGCGTGTTTTCTGGAGTTCATCGGCAAGGAGCTGAGCCTGTTTTTCCTTTTCGGCAAGTTCGAGCAGTTTGTCGAAGACTTTTTCCAGACCCTTAAGTGCGATGTCAAGTTCGCCGCTGGTGGTTGAAAAGCCATAGCTTATTATTTCACCTTCGATTTCCTTGGTGAATTTCGGAACCCTTACGTTCATTATCGCGGCAAAACTTATTGCAAGACTGAATTTCTTTGTTGGAACTTCCATTGCTGATTTTATATTTTCAGGTTCCATCGTGGCCCGCGCCATAACGAAACGTCTCGATGTCTCGACCAATTCTTTTTCAACCTCGTTTCTCAATGAGCCCAGAGTTCTGGAAATTTGTATAAGCTGTCTTGAGATTTCATCTCTTTTCTGGCTGAGCAGTTTATGCCCTCTGGCCGCAAGCGCAACGCGTCTGCGGAGTGAAAGCAATTCCATTCTTGTCGCATTTGTGTTTGTCTGCATAGCCGGTTATTTTCTGAAGTTAGGCATATATTTCTTAAGGAACTCGGCGCGAATACGTTTCAGTTCGTTATCTTCGAACATACTTAACAGTTCCCAGCCGAGATTGAGAGTTTGTTCGATGGTTCTGTTCTCATAGTAGCCCTGAGAGATATATCGTTTTTCAAATTCGTTCGCAAAGGTCATATATTTTCTGTCTTCGTCCGACAGGGCCGCTTCGCCGAGGATTGTCGCAAGTTCCTGGCACTCTTTGCCGCGAGCGTAAGCGGCGTATAGCTGATTATACAAATCGGCGTGGTCTTCGCGTGTTTTGTCCTTGCCGATACCCTTGTCCTTCAACCGTGAAAGGCTCGGCAGCACATCAACCGGCGGGGCGATGGCTTTGCGATGCAGAGAACGCGAAAGAATTATCTGCCCCTCGGTAATGTAACCTGTCAAATCCGGTACGGGATGGGTCTTGTCATCTTCGGGCATTGTCAGAACGGGCACCATCGTAATCGAACCCTTTTTGTTTTTGATTCGTCCCGCACGTTCGTAAATCGTCGCAAGGTCGGTATAAAGATAACCCGGATAGCCTCGCCTGCCGGGAACTTCTTTTCGCGCGGCGCTAATCTGGCGAAGGGCTTCGCAATAATTTGTCATATCGTTAAGGATAACGAGAACGTGCATATCCTTTTCGAAGGCGAGATATTCCGCGGCGGTGAGAGCGACTCGCGGGGTCGCGATTCTTTCGATTGCAGGGTCGTTGGCGAGATTGATAAACA
Organism: Phycisphaerae bacterium; assembly: GCA_041652575.1. NCBI lineage: Bacteria > Pseudomonadati > Planctomycetota > Phycisphaerae > Phycisphaerae bacterium. The sequence goes on from JBAZHC010000013.1 coordinate 10,057, forward strand.
TAACGGCTCTTTCAATAGCGCCGGTGTTCTGCAAATCATTGATGAAGAACTGGGCGGCTTCGAAAGTTATGCCCATCGCGGCGAAAACTACGGCAAACTGTTCGCCTTTGCCGAGAACCGTTGCCTGTCTTGCGAGCTGGGCGGTCAGTTCGTCGTGAGGCAAACCGGAACCGCTGAATATAGGCAGCTTTTGGCCGCGAACAAGCGGATTCAAGCCGTCGATGGTCGATATGCCGGTCTGGATAAATTCGTTGGGATAGTCTCTGCTGTATGGATTGATAGGGTTGCCGTTGATGTTGAGGCGTTTTTCAGCGATGATTTCTGCGCCGCCGTCTTTTGGTTCGCCGATACCGTTGAAAACTCTGCCGAGAATGTCCGGCGAGACGGCAAGCTGCTGAGGTCTGCCGAGCATCCTGACCGTGGCGGAATTTATGTCGATGCCTTCGGTGCCTTCGAAGACCTGGACAAGCACTTTGTCCCTGTCGACCTGCAGTATCTGGCCGTGACGGATTGAGCCGTCGCCGATTTCTATATCGACTATTTCGCCGTAACGGGCGCCATCGACCGATTCGACCAGTATCAAAGGACCGCTTATACTTGTTACTGTCTGGTATTCCTTAAGCATTTTTTGCTCCTGTAAGTTGAGCCTTGAATTCTTCGTCTATTTTGTTTCGTATTTTTATGATTGTTTCAATCTGCTCTTCCGGCACAAACTTGGCCCTGGCGATGTCCTGCCATACCGCAAATTTTAAAATGTCGCCTGTCTCAACGCCGCGGCCGATAGCCTCAAGAGCTTTGTTGTGGAAGTGAAGTATACTCTTGAGCATTTCGAACTGTTTTTCCATCGAGGTATATGTATCTACTTCGTGAAAGGCGTTCTGGTGCAGGTAATCTTCACGGATACTTTTGGAAGTCTGGAGTACCATTCGGTCGGCCGGACTTATCGCTTCAGAACCGACAAGCCTTACGATTTCGACAAGGCCTGATTCCTGTTCCAGCAGGCTCATCGCCTCCTGGGTCAGAGACATCATTTCCTGTCCTCTTTCCTTGTCCTTGAAGCAGCTTGGCAGATATTGTTTATAAAACGAATAGCTTGTCAGCCAGTCGATTGCAGGGAAATGTCTCTGATAAGCGAGTTTGCCCATCAGCGACCAGAAGACCTTTACGACGTGCAATGTCGCCTGTACAACTGAATCTGACAAATCGCCACCCGGCGGACTTACCGCACCAATTATCGAAAGAGAAGCCTGACGGTCGGGCTTTCCAAGACAATCGACGCTGCCGGCACGTTCGTAGAACGATGCGATTCGTGAGGCAAGATACGCGGGATAACCTTCTTCAGCGGGCATTTCCTCAAGTCTTGTCGATATTTCTCGCATTGCCTCGGCCCATCGGCTTGTAGAATCTGCCATCAGAGCTACGTTATAACCCATATCACGGAAGTATTCGGCGATTGTCATTCCTGTGTAAACCGAAGCCTCTCTTGCGGCTACGGGCATATCGGAAGTATTGGCGATAAGAACCGAGCGTTTCATCAAAGGCTGGCCGCTGCGGGGGTCTTTCAATTCCGGAAATTCCATCAGCACATCGGTCATCTCGTTGCCTCGCTCGCCGCAGCCGACATAAACAACGACGTCGGCATCGACCCACTTGGCAAGCTGATGCTGCACAACTGTTTTTCCTGAACCGAAAGGTCCGGGTACGCAGGCTGTGCCGCCTCTGGCTATCGGGAAAAATGTATCTATAACGCGCTGGCCCGTCTGCAGGATAGAATTCGGTGCAAGTCTTTGTTTTACTGTCCGGCCCGTGCGTACGGGACATTTCTGCATCATTTTAATTTCATGCTTTTTGCCGTTGCCTGAGGTAACAGTCGCGATAATCTGCTCGACGGTGTAATCGCCTTCTTTAAGGCCTTCGATTTTTCCGCTTATATTCTGTGGAATCATAATTTTGTGCAGCAGAATCGGTGTTTCCTGAACTTCGCCGATTATATCGCCGCCGTCAACCTGAGCACCATTTTCAATAACAGGTTTTAAATGCCATTTCTTTTCCCTGTTAAGGCCCGGCAACTGACTGCCGCGAAGGATATAATTTCCCTGCACCTTATAAAGCTCATTAAGCGGCCTTTGGATACCGTCATAAATACTTTCAATCAATCCGGGTCCGAGTTCGACGCTCAACGGGGCTCCGGTATCGACGACAGGTTCTCCGGGGCCGACACTGATGGTGTCTTCGTAAACCTGGATGCTCGCGGTTTCGCCTTTGAGTTCGACGATTTCGCCGATAAGGTTATGCTTGCTGACTCTCACAACATCATACATTCTCGAACCGAGCATTCCTTTGGCTGTTACGACCGGACCTGCAACTTTTACTATCGTTCCTGTTTTTGTCTCTGACATAATTTATCCTGTTTTAGAAAGAGTCTAAGAATTCTGTAATATATTTATTCCTGTAGCGTGTTTCAAAAGCCTCGACAGGCTTTCAATCGCAAAGCCCTTCGATTCGGTAGTAAACGGCACGACGAGCACGCAGGGCACAGGCTTTGTGACGAACCGGCCGAAAACTTCCTGCGCGGCCGGGGCCATATTTTCTGAAACGATGACAAGGACATACTTTTCATCAATAATTTTTTCCGCTGCCTGAACAATCTGCTCGGCCTTATCGTCGACTGTGAAACAATCCACGCCGAGCGCCGAATAAGGCATCACGAAATCAGCACTACCGAGTATCGCTACTTTTCCCTGCATAGTTAAACAACAATCCTGTCATGAATTACTTTTGGGTCCATCTGCGCTTTTTTACAGGCAAGAACCATTCTTACCATTCTTATCTCGTGCTCTTTTCTCATAAGATAAGCCACTATCGGCTGATGGCCGGCGGTTATCTGGTCGGCACTTTTGAGATAGCCGGTAAGATGCCACTCCGCAGCCGCTTCGAGTTTTAAAAATGAATTATTGCTTTGCATATAACCTGCGCCTGCTTCGAGTATTTGATAATAAGGCGTCGCGGCAAAGGCCTGAGCAAGGCCGTCATAGCCGATATCAATCATCTGGCTGAGCCTGGCGGGGTCGATATATCCGCCGGGCATAAAAACGTCCCTGTCCTGCATCTCGGTAAATTTCAGCCTCATCATCGTGCGGATGTTAGTGATGTCTGCATACATTCTCATAAGCTCGACAAGAAAAACGCTGCCTGCCTCTGCCGCGTTTTTAATCTGAAATTCCGCTTCGACTTTATCCATTGCGATATCGATATCACGGACGTTTTTGTTTTTGTAGTAGCCGAGAACTCCCGCTTCCACCGCTTCCTGCAAATACTTCGGCAGGGCGGTATAATCTTCCTGCTCAAAAACCAGTTCGAACTGGTCGACAGGTATATTTCCCTGGTCGCAGTAATCGGCCGGATTGCCGAGCGGTTTTTCGAGGACGAGCCTGCGTATCGCCAGTCTCATATTCGCGAAGTCAGACCTTGCCTGCAGAAATTCTATTATTTTCTCATCAATGAGCAATTGGCAAATTAGTTTTTTTGTTTCCCTTCGTCTGTCGCACAGCAGTTTTTCAAGCTCTTCATTTGAAACGGATTCTGTCATGGCATAATCGGTTCCGTTCAGAAGTTCGACAGTGTCCTTAAAGCTGTTACTATTTGCCATTTCTGCAAAAAAGGCCGAGTCGAACAATTTCTCCGACAGCGTTTTTACCTGTGCCGTCGCGAAGATATAACGCCAGTCTTCTTCACCGACCGGCGGATACAGGCTAAAATGCAGAACGTTTTGTTGTTGAACCGGATTCATTTTATTATCAGTTTATCCCTGGCCAAATAATTCAGCGGCCAATTCGCTTTGAAGGTTTTCTTTTGCCGTTTCAAGAAGAACTTTCAGGCTTCCATTTACTCTTACCCTGCCTTTTTGCAGGATGAAACCTGCTCCGATATCAGCTTTTGCCTCGGCCAGTTTCAGATTTCCCTTTATTTTTGGGGAAAGTTTCGCGTTTAACCGTTCGACAAAAGCGGCATCGATTCTTTTTTCATTTTTGTCGATGACAATTTCCTCATCGCCGGTATTTACCGACATAAGTATCAGTTTTTCCATAAGCTGCTGATAGTCCTGTGTGCCCATGGTTTTGATTTTTTCCGCTGCCGCGGCGAAAGTCTGCTCGAGCATATCGTTTCTTGCCTGGAGAGATTTCCTGGCTATTTCCATCCTGGTCTGCGCAAGTATCTGCGAGCTGGTCTCCTGAGCGGCCTGGTTTGCGAGCTTTGCGGTCTGGCTGTCGAAGCTGTCAAGCTCTGCCCGGAGTTTCTGTGTTTCCTGCGAGGCTTTTTCGTCAGCCTGCTTTTTTATATTTTCCGCCTGCCCCTGGGCTTCGGACAGAATCTTGCCTGTAACTTCATTGGCACTCATAATATTTCACCAAAAAATATACTGATTGTTTTATTGACCTGTCACGGCGGCAGTAACAACCTTTACCGCTTCCCAGTCAACTCCGAATTTCAGAATGAAAATCGTTGTCAAAAGTCCGAACAACGCGTAAAGCTCAACCATAGCTGCGTAAACGGCACCGGCCTTAAAAGCCATTTCAGGACGTTTGGCGGCCATAACGATGCCTGCGGCACAAACATTACCCTGATGAATCGCGCTGATCAGTCCTGCTATGCCGACAGGAAGACAGCCGGCAAGTACGGTAAGACCCTGCCATGTACTTAATGTAACTTTGAAATCGGCTGAGAAGAAACCCATAAAGTTCATAACAAGCATCGCGCCGACAAGACCGTAAATGCCCTGCGTGCCGGGCAGCACGACGAGCATAAAATTAAGGCCGTATCTTTCAGGTTTTTCCGTAAGGACGCCTGCAGATGCGCGGCCGGCATTGCCGACACCGATAGAAGAGCCGGAGCCGGAAAGAAATACCGCCGCCGCCGCTCCCAAAACCGCCAACATATTACCAATTCCCATCATTTCCATAGCCAGACCTCTCTAAAAATATAGTTGCTTTTAAATTTTTTCTTTCTTTATGTACACATATTTATACTGTTTCGACAGCGGTGCGAACTCTTTGCCTCCGCCGACGAGGAACTTCGGAAAATATTCGACAAACTGAAGACGCATAGTATGAACAAACGCGCCAAGCGCCGACGATGCCGTCGCGAAGATATGGCCGAGTACCAGCAGGATTATCGCCAGAACCATCCCGACATAAGGTATTTCACTGAGAGTTTTGCCGATGACATTAATGGCCATCGCAACGCCGGCAGAAGAGATGCCCAGTGCCATAAGACGCAGATAGCTCAATATATCGCCAAGATAAAAAACTGTGCTGAAGAGCTGGTAAGTTCCCATTCCTATTCTGCCGCCCCAGCCGCCTTCTCTCTGACTGAATAAAAGTATGACAGCCGCCGGGAGTATCGCGAATTTTATCGCGATTGAACCCAGTATCGCAGGCGCAAATCCCATTTTTGCCGCTCCGAACAGGGCGAGCGAATTAACCAGTAAAAACCATACGAGCTTGTCGCAAACCGCCGCGATATATTCTTTCCTTCTGGCAAGGTCAAAAAATCCGACAAGAAGGCCAAGCATTATCTGGAAATAACCGAGCGCTACCGCTATTGCGAAAAACTTCATCGGGTCGCTCAGCGGATCGAACCACATTGTCCTGTCGATAAGAGTGACAATCCATTTGATATTATATGCAACGCCAAGGTCCCGCAGACCTGAGCCGAACCAGCCGCCGGTCATTGCTCCGGTTCCGATTGACAATATTCCGCAGACAAGCAGCAGATATAAAAATCTCTTGTCGCCCTGAAGTTTCTTTATCAGATAAACGGATGCAGCGATAAGTATCAGGCCGCAGCCGACATCGGCAAGGCACAGAGCGAAAAAGATTGCAAAAAACGGTGCCAAAAACCACGTCGGGTCAACCTCGACATACATCGGCATTCCGTACAGTTTGGTGATTACCTCGAACGGTTTGGCTGCAAGGCTGTTCTCTATTTGAACGGGAACTTCCTCGTCCTGTGCAGGATTGATGAGATTAAAGCTGGTGCCTTCGAATTTTTCGAGGATGCTCCGTAGTTTTTTCAGGTCGTGTTTTTTTATCCAGCCTTCGAGTATGACTGTTTTTTCGCTTTCCGGCACGGCAAGTCTTGTCTGCTCGCGGCCGAGAAGATTTCTGTAATGGTCCGCAAGGATTTGGAGCTGCAGGCGATTTTCGCTTAACTGCCGAGCCTGTTTTTCGAGAGAAACAATCTGCAGGCGTGTATCGTCAATCTGCTTTCGTGTGTTTGTAATCAGTTCGGCCGGAGTACCTTTGAATTGCGATAAATTTACCGCTTCGAATTCGATGCTTCTAAGAGCTTTATAGACTTCGGCGGAATGTTCCTTAAGAGCGACGACAATACAGGCGATAAGCCTGTCTTTTGTGCCGATTTTTTCAATCGCCGCCTTAAAGTCTTTTATCTTTTCCGGTATGAGCACGAAATTTTTTTCAGGAATAAGCCCTAAAATCGCAGAGCTTTTTTCAAGTTTCTCCAAATCAGCCAGGTCAATGCCAAGTTTTTCCCACGGCAAAAGCATACTTAATTGCCCCTGTGAATGTTCCTGCTGGTCGCGGAGTTTATGAAGCTGATTTGAAAGTTTACTGCATACTTCGAGCATCTGCATAGCCTTGTCGGTATTAACCGCCGAGGCATATTCTTTTTCGCTGATAACCGCACGCGGTGCGAGCATTTGTGTAAATGTAGGTTTTGGGGCGTATTGATTTAAAAACTGGACCGTTGAATCAATCTTTGTACTTAATTCTTCAACCTGTTTCGGTTTTTCGACTTCGGTATGCAGTTCAGGCCAGTCTTTACTGACGTTGGCCCGCTGGGCATCGTGTATTTGCACCATGCCCGAATTCTGAAGGGCTTCCAGAACATCTGCCGCTTCAGTATGATAACTGGCGATAAGAATTTTTTGCATTAGAGCTATTGACATTGTTTGTCCGGTGAAACTCTTATTGTGTTTTTTCAGTCAGGCGATTACGCAAAAAATCAATGACTTTATCTGCCGCCGATTCTTTACGCTTCGCCGCAGCGGCTTTTAACTGCTGTTGCTGCTGAGCTGCTTTTTCCGTCATTTCTTTGGCCTGTTTTTGCCCTTGGGCCTGACCCTGCTCTTTTGATTTCGCAATCGCTTCTTTTCTCTGCCGCTGAGCCTCTGCGAGCCGGTCGTTACGGTCTTTTTTAACCTGCTCTTCGGTTTCGGCAGTGTATTTTTGAGCGTCTTCTATCAGCTTTTTCGCCTTGTTTTCAGCTTCTTTAATCTGTTTTATTAGTTCCATTTTTATACCATATATAGATTTGTATTATTTTGAACGCGAGCAGAAGAAGCAAGTATAGGTATTGTTGTATAAATTTCCAGAAAATTACCCCAGTTTTTTTGTAAGATTATCGGCATTTATTAACAAAAAACGGTCTTTCGTTAAAAAATACACAAATGTAGCTGTCAGGGCCTGTTTTGCCGATTATTAGGAGTTTTATGTGTGTCTGGGGCGGTTAGTTTCGGCGGTTTGTGCGATAAGGTAAGGTTTTTTTTAAAAAAATGGTACCAGAATAGCCGTGATATTTTATACCTCTACGGCCTGATATTCCGAGGCGAGTTGTTTTTCTCTCTGTTCACCCGGCTTGAAAGGCAGGGGCTGGGCGAATTGAATTACTATTTTTTTCATAAAAGAACTTATGTTTTCGACCCTGCATACAAAGCCGCTTCTTATATGATTTTCAAGATTGAAAGAATCATCCAGGTCATGGCGAGGTACGCTGAATCGGGCTGTTATATATTGACCCTGATATGGAGAGCTGTCTGAGAAACAAGTAAAGGCCGCTCCGTCACTGCTGATGTTAACCATCTGTCCCTGTGACAGAATATCTGTAAAATCTTCGGCAAACCAGACGGGCCAGTGATAGTTAAGACGTTTTTCTCTGCGGCGTTCCATTGTGTGTTCACTCATATTGCAACTCCATTTAATTTAATAGTTAAAGTTCGTCAAAAGACAAGCACGGGTTAACGAGAGCAGTTATAAAAATGACGATATTTTTTTTAAGAGTCGAAAAACTTTTCAAAACCCATATTTTGTTGGAAGAAAAAAACGCTGAATAAACCGCAAAGAATGCCGATGTCCGATAATCTTTGAAATTTATGCTGCGGAAAGATGAATTTATATCGATTTTACTTGACCCGAGGGTATGTTTTTTATTATACTTAGTATAAGAACGCTGGGTTTGGCGCAGACGCAAAAAAACTTTAAAGAACAAACTCCAGCAGGGGTGCCGGATGGTCCGACACTCCTTATTTTTGCGCCTGTTTTTAAAGTTTGCTTACCATCTCGGCAAACATATTTCCCCTCTGTACAAAATTAACGAACATATCGTAACTTGCGCAGGCTGGACTTAATAAAACCACATCGCCGTTCGTTGAAATTTCTTTTGCTTTATTCACCGCTTCGGTGAGCGAACCTGCCCGATAAATCGTAGGCACCGCTCCGGTTTTTTTTACAGATTGTTCGATTTTATCGGCCGTTACGCCAATCAATATTAATGCTTTCAGTTTATTGCTGATTTTTTTTGCCATTTCATCAAAAGGCAGTCCTTTATCGTATCCGCCTGCGATTAAAATTTTCGGCTCGCTGAATGCCTCCACTCCGACGACTGTACTTTCCGGCGTTGTTGCAATCGAATCATTATAATATCTCACGCCGTTGACGGTTCCCACAAGTTCGAGCCTGTGGGGCAGGGAAACAAAACTTCCTACTGATTCGACTAAATCCTCATTGCTGAGGCCGAAATGATAGGCTATGGTTATCGCTGCGGAAAGATTTTCAGCATTTGCCTTGCCGGGCAGCTTAAAAACTTCGGTCAGTTTGCTGTCGAGTTCTTCTCTGTCGAATAAAACACAAATTCTATCTGTTTTTTTATATTTTTCGTACCATTGACAGCATTTTTCATCGTAAGCGTTTAATACAGCCACATCGCCGGGATTTTGAAAACGCAAAATGTTTTCCTTGGCGCTGCAGTAATTTTCCATTGTTTTGTGTCTGTCGAGATGATTCGGAGCGATATTTGTAATGCAGCCTATATAAGGCGATTTTTTTATGCGGGCAAGCTGTTCGAGCTGAAAACTCGATATCTCAAGTACCACAACATCATTTTTCTTAATCTGCTCAAGCGTTTCGAGCAGCGGCCGATTGCCGATATTGCCGCTAAGCCAGACGTTTCCTGTTTTTATGTTTTTCAAAAGATGCGCGGTCAGGGCGGTAGTTGTACTTTTTCCGTTTGAGCCGGTGATTGCGACAATTTTCGCGGGGCACAACTGGAAGAATATTTCCATCTGCGATGTTATAAGTTTGTTTCTGCTTTTCGCGGCGTCGATATAAGGGTTTGCTTCGTCAACCGCGGGATTAACGATAATAACATCCGAATCGGTAAAATCGGATATCTGATGGCCGCCGATGTGAAACTCGATATTCTTAAAACTTGCGAGTTCTTTTATCGAATCCGCAAGTTTTTTTTCATCGCCCTTGTCGGTTACGATAACTTTTTTGGCGAACCTGGCGGCGAATTTCGCGGTATCGACCCCGCCTCCGAATACACCCAGCCCCATTACAACAACAGATTTATCTTTGATAAAGTCGATACTCATTATTTTTGCTGTAATGCCTGCGCAAGCTCAATCTTGGCATCAATTACAGCCTGTTCTATACATTTTTCCCAGTTATCGCCGAACTGCTGAATATATTTTTCATTTTCATAAGCGTAAATTATAGACCTCGATGCGCTGATAATGGCACCGGTGCCGTCCGGTTTGCAGAATCGTACGCAATCAGCGGCTGTCGCACCTTGTGAGCCGAAGCCTGGAACCAGAAACCATATATTTTTATACTTTTCGCGAAGAGCCGTTGTCTGCTCGCCGCTTGTACCGCCAATGACCATACCAACGTTACTGAAACCGCTGTTGCCGAATCTCTGCTTTTGATTTGCGATTTGGGCAACTACTTCGGCGAGTTTCTCATACATTTTTACTCCTGCCGCATCGGCAAAATCCTGAATGACTGCCGCCGATGGATTACTCGCGCGAACCCAGACGAAAACACCTTTTCCCTGGCTGTTTGCCATATCTGCGAATGGCAAAATGCCGTCAGAGCCTGCAAAGCCGTTTATGGTGACAGCGTCGGGTGCAAATACATCTTCCAGTCCTTTGAGTTCCGGATTCTGAAGATGAGCTTGTGCATAATTTTCCGCGGTATGTCCGATATCGCCGCGTTTGACGTCGCCGATAATTTCAAGACCGAGTTCCTGCGCCTCGCTGATGAGCGAATAATAACATTCGACGCCTTCCCAGAGATATTTTTCAAAATAAGCGATATTTATTTTCACAGCCGGCACAAGCGGTGCGATAATTCTTAAAACTTTCGTGCTGAACTCAAATATAGCGTCAATCGATGCGGCAGCGTCTTTTTCGTCGCTTAGGCTTTTGGTTTGACGTATAGCAGCGGGTAATTTGCTGTAAACAGGGTCGAGACCTGCTATCAACTGGGTTTTCTTTGATTTGACAGCCTTATAGAGCCGGTCTCCGAAATGACTTGCCATCCTGTTCCTTTCAGTTAATATACTATTACTATCTATTTTAATCTTATTTAGCAGGAAATACTATAAACATAAAATTTTCTTTGGCAAGAAGGTAATGAAAATTTATTTCAATTATGAAAGAGTAAAGCAAAGCCTGAAAAATCCAAAAGTAAGAACAATTATTACTTTATCGGAATGGTTCCTGTTTTTTTTGATTCTGTTCTGGCTTATTGGACTTTTCAGTGTTCCCAAATATTACCGGCCGGTTAAGTCTGTATCCGATGGGCAGGTAAGCCAATATCTTACCAATCGTATACTTCCCGATATGCACAACAACTCGCAATATGACCAGCCGTTTGATATTGTTTTTTCCGAGAAGGGCATCAATGATATTCTCGTAAGGCATATTGACGCCAATAATCTGGGGAAATCGAATCTATCGGACGTCAGTGTTACTTTTAAACGGAACAGAATCCTGCTGACAGGCAAAACTGTTTATCACGGATTTAATTTTATTGTGACAATTGTCTTAAAACCATACATAAACAAAGAAGGATATTTTTTGCCGGGGATATCAAAGATACTGATAGGCAAAAGCCGTATCCCGTTTGCGGTCAGAGCAGTGAAAAGGAAAGTCCTTTACGAACTTACGGGCTTTTTTAAGGATTCTGATACCGCAAATTTTGTCGGGATATTGTTCAGCAGCAACAGGATAGAACCGGTATTTCCGTTTAATCATCGGAAACTTCGAGTTGAGAAAATAACACTTCAGGACAAAGAAGTTGTCATTAGTTTTCTACCTCAGCAGGATAATTAAGCACGATGGATATGAAAGAAAAATGTTTAAAACCGCAGTTTGAAATTACAGGCGAAGCTTTAATCGCAAGAGCGCCTGCGAAAATTAATCTTTCTCTTCTGGTCGCCGATAAAAGGCCTGACGGTTTTCATAATATAGAAACCCTGATGGCGAAAATTACGCTTTACGACCAGTTGCTTTTTGAAATCGGCAAGGCGGAAGGAATCGAACTTGTTTGTAATGGACTCTGGTCTCCGGCAGGAAAAGATAATCTTGTCTATAAAGCGTGCGGCCTTTTTTACAAATGCATCGACAAAAAACCATCAGTTAAAATAACCCTTACAAAAAATATTCCGGCCGGCTCAGGTCTTGGCGGGGCCAGCAGCGATGCGGCGACGGTTCTTCTGGCTCTGAATAAACTGCACGGCCAAATAGTTAATGATGACCAGCTTTATAACCTTTCAGGACAACTCGGAAGCGATGTGTCATTTTTTTTGAATGGGCCTTTAGCTGTTTGCAGTGGCAGGGGAGAGAAAGTGGTTAAAGTGGGCAACTCTCGCCCTTTTGCGGCAATTCTTGTCTTGTCTGACATAAATGTTTCTACTAAAATGATTTATGAAAATTTTGACGTGGACTTGCAGCTTTTTGGGTCTCTTGACGATGTCATAAAAGGCTATATTTCAAAAAACAAGATTGATTTAATACCAAAAATGTGCGCTAATATGCTTGCCAAAACATGTTTTTCATTGAATAATGAATTAGCTCTGTTAAAGGTAAAAATTCAAGAAATTACAAAACTGCCGACCTCGCTCAGTGGTAGCGGTTCAGCTTTGTTCGTGGTTCTCGATGCCGAACAATACCATAAAGCGGAAATATTACGGCGAGAAATTACAGATTCGCTTGACTGCAATTGTATAATAGTTTTCAACAACGAATGGTAGTTTTGTGAGGCGATTGTTATGGAGATTACCGAAGTCAGAGTAAAGTTGATTGCCAACAAGGACGAGAGACTCAAGGCATTTTGTTCAATGACCCTCGATAACGATTTTGTCATTCGCGACATCAAGGTTATCATGGGCACCAATGGTTATTTTGTTGCGATGCCTTCGAGGAAAATGAGCGACCATTGTCCTAAGTGCGGCGGGAAAAATCATCTCAGGGCAAGATTCTGCAATAACTGCGGGGCGTCATTGGGTGAGGACAGAGCAAAGAAGGATATGAAAGGCAGAATGAAATTACATGCCGATATAGCTCATCCAATCAATGCTTTGTGCAGAGAGACGATTCAGGCCAAAATAGTCGAGGCTTTCGAGGTGGAACTCGAAAAGTCCAAGCTCCCCGGCTATAAGCCCGTTGAGTTTGACGAGCCGGATGACGATGTTCCTGACGATGTGGCCGGGCATTCATAAGCCCCAATGGTTTCTGCAGAGAGAGATTAAGTAGGCTGTTGTTTAACACACCTTTGTGTTTCGAGAGGAGACAAAAGGTTGCGGTTCTATTCCGCCTTTATATAGCAGTTGTTTGATTTTACATCGTTGAAGCAATGAGAGGAGAGTAAACTACTTCAGGATTCAATAATAAGTTCTTCGAGTATTCTATCTACTGCGGCATCGAGTTTTTCATCGATTTCGTATTTGCCCATACAGATTTGCCTGCGAACGGTAGAAATCTTTTCAAGTCTGACTTCGGGCAGGTTGGATATTTTTTCGAGCAATTGGCCTATAGGCGTGCCGGCGCCTGCCTGGAGAAGTTCTTCCGCATGCAGGTCATCGGCAGAATTTAATTTTTCTACTCTTATATTGAGCGAGGATAGCCGGTTATTCAGTTTCTGAATTTTAATCTGTTCCATTGCAGTAAACCTTTCTTGTATGCCTTTTAGACCGGAAAAAATCCATTTTTCCGACTAAAACTCAAGGTTAGCAGGTTTTATCCTGCCGAGCCCCTATATGTTGTGCTCCCGCTATTCCCTTACGGCTTTCACTATTTCACTTCTAATACTGATATCGTCTGTATGAAAACTAAAACTTTAAAAAAGATTTGAACTTTTTTATAGATGTTTAAACGCCTTCCTAAAGCGTTAAAACTGCGTTTATAGCCCTGTTAACGCAGTTTCCCAGGGTTGTTTATTTTAAAGGCGGGTTTATCTGATTTTATGATTTAGGACGGCAGGCGACATACAATATATTGTGGTAGGGTGATTTTGAGCAAATTAAAATAAAGCGGATTTTATAAAAAAATAGGCTTATTGACTTAAAGAGCTTGACAAAATGGTTTTAAATATTAACTTTATACGCTTTCTGTATAATATAAGTTTCGGGGCCGTAGCTCAATTGGCTAGAGCATCGGACTGTCGATCCGAAGGTTGAGGGTTCGAGCCCCTTCGGCCTCGTTTGTTAAGTGATTGGCCAGTAAGCAGTTGTGTTTACTGGCCTCTTTGCTTGATACCCAGAAATGCCCTGCGGTGTCAAAATCATGTTAATTCCTGGCGAGGTTTCTTTTACTTATTTATACTCCTCTGTCCTGTGCCGTACGATTTGACCTTCAATCATATAAATAACATCCTCAGCGATATTAGTAGTATGGTCGGCGATACGCTCCAAATGGCGGGAAACAGACAGCAAATGAATAAGAGAATCTATCTGCTCAGGATGTGCAAGAATCGCTTTTTGCACCTTTAAGTACATCTGACGGTTCATATCATCGATTACATTATCAGTGCTGCAAACTTCCTGTGCGAGTCTGGGGCTCATATTTACAAGAGCATCGAGACTCTTCTTTAACATCTCCTGTGCGACACCTGCCATATTCCCGAAATCGAAAGCTATATCAGGTTTCGGTTGTGTAGCAAGAAAAACTGCCCGTTCGGCTATGTTTACCGCCAAATCGCCGATTCGTTCCAGGTCGCTGTTTATTTTCAAAACAGCAATTATAAAGCGCAAGTCTATGGCAACCGGCTGGTACAGGGCAAGCGTTTTGAGGCATTCTTCCTCGATTTCGACTTCCTGCTGGTCTATGGTAATATCGTTCTCTATTATCTTCTGAGCCAATTCGCTGTTTCTTTCTTCAATAGACAGCGCAGCATTGTGAACGGTAGATTCAATTTTGGCGCCAAGATTGAGTATCGTTTTTTTCAAACTCTCTATTTCTCTTTTTAAATGTTCAGGCATATCTGATTCCCATCATTAATATTTTTTCCCAACTTGTGAAACAAGGCTATACGCATACTGCTTATCCTTGATATTTATGGTTCCATCTTTATTGCCGGAAAGATGCGCATCGGCATAATCGAAGGATTCTGAAAGTTCGTTAATTATTTCTATTCTGGTCCATGGAATTATACGTACCATATTTATGCCGGCGTAAACGTCTTTTTCAGAATTCACCATTTTCCCAAAATGATAAGTTCTGCAGTCCATACGGACATAGGAAGAAGTTATCTCAAGTACATGACCTACAATTATATGATTGTGAGCTTCCGGATAGGTCTTGACGGTGCGAATTTTCCAGATTTTTATTTCAGTATCTTTCGGCATATCAACCAAACCTTCCTGTAATATAATCTTCCGTTTGTTTATTGGACGGATTACTGAATATTTTCGAAGTCAGGTCATATTCTATCATTTCGCCCATGCAGAAAAACGCGGTTCTGTAACTGATACGTGCGGCCTGCTGCATATTATGAGTAACTATAATGATTGTATAAGAACTTTGCAACTGAGCAATGAGGTCCTCTATTTTGCTTGTCGCTATCGGGTCCAGTGCCGAGCAGGGTTCATCCATAAGAATAACCTGCGGCTGAGTCGCCAATGCGCGGGCGATACAAAGCCGCTGCTGCTGACCGCCGGACAAGGCTAATGCTGATTTTTTAAGCTCATCCTTTACTTCGTCCCAAAGAGCGGCAGATTTCAAACTCTTTTCTATAATTTCTTCCAGCCTGGAATATTTTTTTATGCCCTGAAGCCTGGGGCCATAAGCGACATTGTCAAAGATGCTTTTTGGAAACGGATTCGGCTTTTGAAATACCATCCCCACGTGCTGACGAAGATTTACGAGATTGATTTTTTTGTCGTAAATGTCCTGGTTATATACCATTAATTTTCCTTCGGTGCGGGTATGGGGAATGAGGTCGTTCATCCGGTTTATGCTTCGCAGGAAAGTGCTTTTTCCGCATCCACTGGGCCCGATTATGGCAGTCACGCAGCAGGGGAAGATATTCATCGATATATTTTTTACTCCCGTTTTATTGCCATAATAGAAACTGAAATCGTCAGCGACGATAGCCGCAGGTAAATCCCGGTTGCAGACAGAGTCGGAATTCAAGTTTTTTCCTGCCGCTGAAATTTTTATTGTTTGTTTGTTGTTCATTTTTTTCGCTTCTAAAATAGAGTTTTGCATATTTTCAGTGTCCGTGAAGTTTTTTAAACAGCCTTGTCCGCAAAACGATCGCGATGGCATTGAGGCAAAGAACTAATATTATAAGAGTCGCAACCATTCCATATTGATTGTGCGGTACCATCATAGCGAGACGGTCGCCGACGGCCATATCGTAACTGCCGTAGGAAAGAGTTCTGGTTGACTGGAAAATCGACGAAGGAACGGGGCCAAGCGCTATGGCTCCTGTAAAAAGTATCGGAGCAGTTTCACCGGCCACACGGCTCAGGCTTAATATTACGCCTGTAAGAATACCGGGCATCGCGGCAGGCAGTGTTACAGATATGAAAGTTCTAAATTTGCCTGCGCCCAACGCAAGCGAAGCCTCTTTATATGTTGACGGTACGGTTTTTATAGCTTCTTCACTGGCGCGAATCATCACCGGGAGCGCTAATATGCTTAACGTCAAAGAAGCTGTAAAAATACACGGCTTGGAGGCGGCGCCAAAAGCCGGCAGAAGAAACAATACGAAAAATGCCAAACCGAACAATCCGAAAATAATACTCGGAACTCCTGCCAGAGAATTTATGCATACCCGAATTATTTTTATTATGAAATTGTCCGAGGCGAACTCCGTCAGATACGCCGCCGAGATGATGCCAAGCGGTATGACAAAAAGCATACTCAAAAGAGTCAGCAGTAATGTGCCGATAATCTCAGGCCCGATTCCGCCGAAGTAATGGCCGGGCGTACTGTCGTCGATTAAGTACTGCCAGTAAAACCGCAATTTGGGTTTCATCATTGTTTTAAGATTGTCCTTAATATATCCGAAAAGCGGTTCGATTTCAGTGCCGGCAAACTCTTCTGCACGTTGTGTTCTGGTTTTTACGAGCGGTAGTCCATCCCCCTGCGAGACCCATTGTTCTTTCCACAGGATTTTATCCAGTATGGACTGGGCCAAATCCCAGCGGGTCGCACCGAACTGATTCATCGCGGTTGCGGGCAAAGCTGCGCCCGGACGCGGCCCCAAAAGCAAAGTCAAAAGGTCTTCGATTTGGCCGACAGATTCGGCATATAGATGCTGTTTGGTCAAATCTGTTTTTTTCGCAGCTTTTTGAAAATCCGCGGCTATTACAAAAAAATCCTCGGCGGAGGTGCCTTTAAAATTTTCGTCCCCTGAAAATTTCATCACATAAGTAACACATTCAGCGATCTCGGCTTTATCTTTGCTTGCGAAAGCGATTTCAAGCCGGTCGCGGATGTCCTTAAGCGTAGAACGAATGTCAGTGTATTGCTGAGGCGTCAAATCTTTCCTGCGGAGTTCCTGACCGCAGCGGCGGTATATCGTTCTGACCTGTTCGGTCAAAGACTGCGTATCTATTCCTTTTTTGAAATCATCAATCGTATCGTATATTTTCTGCCGAACGGCGGCGGTTTGTTTTTTTTCAGCCGACAGTTTCATTTCATTGCCGCGGCGGAAAA
The DNA here is from genome assembly GCA_041652575.1 of Phycisphaerae bacterium. Lineage (NCBI taxonomy): Bacteria > Pseudomonadati > Planctomycetota > Phycisphaerae > Phycisphaerae bacterium. The sequence goes on from JBAZHC010000013.1 coordinate 27,305, forward strand.
GAGTAATCTGCATTTTGCGGAATTCCACTGTATCCCTGAAAATAACCGCACTTGTTCCTTTTGACAATATCGGCCCAAGTATCATAATAAGCAGAGTTATAATGACAAGAACTGTCAGCCATGTTACGGCTGTGAATATTTTATCAAAATGGCTGCGGGTTGTAATTTTCATTTGAGTGCCCCGGTTTTTTTAGCGGTGCGTGAAAGGAAATATTCGCTAAGGAGATTGAGGCAAAGAGTGATGACCAGCAAAAGCAGCCCGATAGCGAAAAGAGCCCTGTAATGTTCGCTGCCTTTTGCGGTTTCTCCCATATCGCCGGCGATTGTTGCCGTCATTGTTCTTATAGACAGAGACAAGTCCCACCATGGGTGAGGAATCCGGCTGGCATTGCCTGAAGCCATCCATACGACCATCGTCTCGCCGACAGCTCTCATCATGCCGAGTATAATTGCCGCGATGATACCGCTGTGAGCTGCGGGAATAATCACTTTAAAAATTGTTTCCATTCGAGTTGCGCCAAGCGCGTAGGAACTTTCCCGCAGTTCTCTGCCGACGGCGGATATGGCATCCTGCGAGACGCTTATAATTGTCGGAAGCGACATCACCGACAGTATAATCGCGGCGTTTAACGCGTTTACACCCGTGGTAAAGCCCAGCCTGTGCTGCATCCACGGAGCCAGAACCATAACCGCGAAGAACCCGTAAGCTACCGAAGGTATTGCCGCGAGAAGCTCTATAACAGGTTTTACGACGGATTGTACTTTAAAGGATACGACGTCGCTGAGGAAAACTGCCGCAAAGATTCCTGCCGGCACCGCAAAAATCATCGCTGTAACAGTAACGTAAATCGAACCGACTATTAAGGCCAAAGCGCCGAACTGGGGTTTTTCCGCCTGCGGATACCAGCCTGTATTCGTAAAAAATTCTGCCGGACTGAATTCACGTAAAAAAGGAAGAGCTTCCTTGATGATAAAGAAAAAAATCAAAAAAACCGACAGCACAGAAGTACAGGTTATCAGAAACAGAATTGACTGTCCCAAATAAAGACCCAGGCAGCGACCAAGTCCCTGGCTGTAATTAAGAACCAACGGCTGATGTTTGAGAACATCAGCCGCCGGTAATGCAACCTGATTTATTTTTGCCTCATTCATTTATATCTTTAGTAATGTGTTACAGGAACAAATCCCTTTGCTTCGATAATTTCCTGTCCCTTTTCAGAAAGATAGAAAGTACAGAATGTATAGCTCAGTGAACCGAGTTCAGGGTAACCGTTTGTGAACAAGAACAGCGGTCTTGAAAGCGGGTATGTACCGTTGGCAACGGTTTCTTTTGACGGCATTATGCCATTTACCTTCAGGCCTTTTACTTCTGCATCGAGGAACCCGATTCCAACGTATCCGATAGCGCCAAGGGTAGTTTTTACGCGACTGTGTACCTGCGGATTGGAACTGACATACTCGACGCTTTCGTCCATTTTAACCTTTTTCATTACGAAGTGGTCGAAAGTTTCATAAGTTCCGGAAGACGTATCTCTGCTGACTACTACGACAGGCATATTCGGGCCGCCAAGTTCTTTCCAGTTTTTAATCTTTCCGATATATATATCGTGAATCTGCTGAACGCTCAGTTCTGTGACGGGATTGGACGGATGAACTATTACACAAATTCCGTCCATTGCTATCGTGTGAGCAACGGGCATAACGCCTTTATCAACGGCCGATGTGAATTCCTCGAGTTTCATAAACCGGCTCATCATAGCGATATCGCATCGTTTGTCAATAAGGGCTGCTGCGCCGTTTCCGCTTCCGTTTTTGGTTACTGTAATCTTGATGTCCGGATAGGTCTTGTTAAAAGACTCGGTAAAGGCATCGGCAATCGGGCCGACTGTTGTCGAACCTTCGATTTGCAGGGCTTTATCTGCCGCGGTTACTTTGCCAGTTGAAACAAGAGCCAGCATCATCAATCCACATACAATCAGTTTTTTCATTTTTAATCTCCTTTTAAGTACTATACGTGTTAATTGTTAGAGTTTAGTTAGGATTATGTAAAATATTTATTAATAATCTTAACATTAGAATTTAAGCACCAAATCCGCCTGCAATCTTGTGTATTTGCTGTCTTTTTCTCCGGCTCCGAGCTGGTCCATAAAGTAAGTCAGGCCGGCCTGTAAGTTCTTTGCTATCTGATACTTAATGCCAAATCTGTGGCCCTTGGCATCGGTCCCGCCGCCGGCAAAATCGGAATCGCTGAACTGGCCGAGAACCGCATCAGCATCGAGACTTCGGTAATCATAAGAAAATTCCCATGAACCGGGGTCTTTGGCCTTGTTAAGACTAAAGCCGATAAGCCAGCCGGTATCTGCCGAACTTGTAGCCGCGATATTTTTCACATAGTCGCCAAAGACGGCCACGGGCATATCGTTGAATTTGAAGCCGTATTCACTGAAAGCCTCGACGATATCATAATCATTTTGATAATTAAAAGTACTGGAGTTGATACTGTTGCCAAGTGATTTTACGGGGGTACTGCTGCTCCATTGCTTATATAAGGACTGTTTTCCTTTCAAATTACCGTAGTTGTAATAGCTCATACCCGCGGTAAGATAATTTTTGTTTTCAAATGTATGCTTCAAATATCCCTGCGCACCCCATAGCGATATATTGCCGGTCGATGAAGACTGGTCTACCCAGAAACCGCCGCCATTGACATATAATTTGTTGGTTTCACTAAGAGACTTTTCATAAGAAGCGGCAATGCCTTCAGGATTCAAATCATCGTCCCATACAAGCTGACTGCCGCCAACTCTGTAGAATGGGTTCTTCATTTTTCCGCCGTACACGTTCAATCCTTTTACTGAAGCGGGATGCCAGTCGAAATACGCCAGGTCCAGCCATATCGCTTTACTCGAAAACGCGTTTTCAAGGGTCTGATTTGTGGATGTAGGGTCGGCCGAACCGCTGGCAATCCTGAATATCGCATTCCAGTCGTCATTTATTTTGGCGTCCAACTGAAGTCTTGCGCGAATGCGGTTTTTGTTGTCTCCGGCATTCCATCTGCCGTTGCTTTGTGAGTTGACCGTTTCGTGGCGATATCTTAAATCGCCGCTGAGTTTTACATTTTCAACCCATTTAAGATTGTCCGGCAGCAAAGAAAATTGTTTATCCTGGACAGCGGTTGAGATTTTTTCGTCTATTTTCTTTTCCTGTGTTTTCTGGCCGGCCTCAAGCTGCTCGAGTTTTTGCTGCATTTGCATTAACATTTTCTGCTGTTCGTCGAGCTGCTGCTTAAGCTGGGTGACTTCATCAGCCCTTACGGTGACAGGGCCGACGAAAAGAATCAGCAACACAATAGACATAAGCCCTTTCTTCATTGCAATCTCCTTATTAAAAAGCATCCGATTGTTTCGCTCGACAGACCTGTTCTGAAGAGCAGTTTTGTAAAAAGAATAAGCAGAAATTGTTAAAAAAATGTGTGATAAATATTAGAATTATGTTAATAAAACAGCAGGTGCACCCTTATAGAATGCACCTGCGCACCTTCCTCGTCCTGCTGGATGCTTTATTTATCCATCGCCTGCTTACCAGTTTTGGGCCAGGGTCGCGAAATCTACAAAATCAACTCTGCCGCTATGATTGTAGTCCATTCCTTCGCACCACGACGGTGATGAGCAGGTCTGGAGCCAATGATTTGCAAATGCCGACAGAAGAGTCGTTCTATACATATTCAGGTCTTCTGAAGTAACAAAGCCGTCGCCGTTAATATCGCCGTCAGCCCAGCCTTTGCCGTAATTTGTTCCTATATTGGTTATAATAATGTCTCGGTCATCGGCATCAATTTTGCCGTCAAGGTTGACATCGCCGTAGTTAGTTCCGAGAATGTCCATCACAACTATATCTATGTCCTGACCGTCAACAGTTAAATCGCCGTTCATATCGCAGCTCAAATCCATCCATGATGCGTCATTGAGATTGCTCCAGTTAAGGACGATGCCGCGTACGTTAAGATTGATTGACGGAGTCTGACCGAGAGCAGCAGCTTTTATTCCGCCTCTGAGCACATTATATATCCAGTCAATATCCTTTGCGTTGATGATGCCGTCAGCCGCTATCGGGTTTGCTCCCGGGGTAACTTTCATATCATTAGTATCAACGGCATTAACATCGGCACCGGCAATATCCGCTTTTGACCAGCCTGAATTCGGCTCATAAACTCCGCCTGTTGCCAGAACGGTACCGAAGTAATTTCCGCTGCCGCCGGTGGCTTTATCGGCATAATCAACTTGCGCGAAACCTCCACTGCGGTCAAGGTTTCCGGTTGCAGGGTCGATTGCAAGGCCATCGGCAAAATATCTTACATCGTTGGTATCGAAGTTCCCATTGCCGTCGAAATCGCCGATGATTTCAGGAACGACATAATCGCCTGTTTGTCCGCCGTAGTATCCGCCGTGGTTTACATTCTGTTCGAATGCACGTGGATTCTTAACTGCTTCGATAAGTTTGGCGATATCATTCATATTACGTTTATGTTTCTCGGTACTGATATAATTGAAATCGCCTGCGACTTTGTTTCGCTCTGACAGTTCGATGCCGGCATTAACGGTATTGCCGCCGTTATCGACGTATGAGGATGTCCTGCCGTCGCTGTAAGTTGCACCGCCGATAAGGACCGTTCTGCTCGGAGCCAAACCTGACGGCTTTACAGCACCAAAAGCGGGAATCGGTGTAAGTGTAAGTTCATGAGTACTTCCTCTGACGAAATCCTGTAAAGTCTGATTAAGTTTTGCATTAGGTCCGAAATAAGTTGGGTTGAGAGGACTTGGCATTTCATCGATAGATGCCACAAGGAAGTAATTATAAGCCATATACTCGCCGGGCATATTATAATTTGCACTAAGCCCGTTTGAATCAACAAAGTCAGCGATACTTTCAGTTATATTATTAATATAAGCCGCTGCATGCGGGTTTGACATAGGATAAGCTGCACCAGATTCCGGGCTTCCTACGGTAGCAAAAGTTTCATTGCCGCCGATTCGCCATCCGCTGTTCGGGTCGCCGTTATCAAGAATGTTATCAAGAGTTGGACGGAGATAAACCAAACCTCCGAGATTTTTAACGCTGCACACCTCGTACTTGCCGCCGTAAACATCGCCGCGGGCTCTGCTCGAACCGCAAAGGCCTGTATAACCGATGCCAAGCCTTCTTGTTTCGACAGCTTTTTCCAGTACGCCTGAGCCGCCGCAGTTTGTGTATTTATGGTCTTTTCCAAGTTTTGTTTCCGATTCCACATCGAATTTTTTCCCGACGTTATCGCCGCGTCCCCAGCTTGGGTCAACTCCCAATGTGTTCATTGCACCGTTACGTGTGCCGGAACCTGAATCACGTGTAGCAACCGCGAGATTTTCACCGCTGGGCATACGGCCGGTAACATTAAGATATTGTACTTGCTCTGCGTTGATGTTTCCTGAAGGAAGTCCAACACCCTGATTTGCGACAATCGCGATTGGAACCCAGGCGATTTCAGTATCAAATACAGTCTGGACATCCGGTGATGTCGTATTTGTATTAAGACTGCCGAGACTTTTTAATTTATTGCTCTGTGTGGTATCCCAGCATTTAAGAGGATTTCGGCCGTAGCCTGCTTGTGCCGGCGTTTTATCCCATTGAGCATCTGTATCTGCTCCGGTATAAACAAACCATGTTGTAGGAACGTCCATTACAGCAATGTCGATATTGCAGGGGTCAACAGGGCAACCGCCCGGCTGATAATAGTCGGCGATGCCCGGCTGAAGAACGCCCAGTTGTGCCCACATAATGCGATTAATATAACCATAATCTGCCGGGACTGTTAAATCGGTGAAAAGTTCAGGGTCGGCGTTATACCAGTTTACAAGGTCTGACAAACCATTTCCTGAACCGACTCCGCGATAAGCCACCGACCAATACGAGGACCAGCCTGAAGTTGTATATGTTGCCGCTAATTGGTCAACATAAGGCGAGTATTTCATAAAACCGTATAAGCCATCGCCATCGACATCAATATAGTCATTTGTCGAAGCCGGTGCAGTGAAGAAATCAGCGAAAAGCGTTGCGCCGCTGATGTTCACCTGATGCTGCTGTGCATAAAGTGAACTTGTCATTATCACTGCCACCAAAAACAATACTGAACCATTTTTTTTCAAACTCATCTTCATTTTACACACCTCCATTAATAATATTAATTGCTTTTTCCACTACTTATTACTTCACTTCATTTCTGCCGGTTATGCCGTAGAACTTGTCGCCCCATTCTCTTTTCTCCAGTGTTTCAAGAACGGTTTTTCTGGCAACGTGACCGTCAACATAAATAAAATTGGCACAACCTCCGAATTCTTTTGTTACGCCGGAACCTGAGTGATGTCTTCCAATCGCGTTAATGGGATGACCTGCACCGCCGTCGAGAAGGTCTGAAGCCTGCTCAACTTCTTTGAGAGACCTTAAACCAAAGTTCCTTGCCGCTCCATTGTCGCCGTAAACATAAAATGGTGTATTTAAAGGCGCTTTATAAACGGCGTTACCTTTGTATCCTGTGCCAACATGTGAGAACGCCAGAATGGGACGATGACTTTTGCTCAAAATTCCGCTGCCCTGCTGAACGCCGATAGCCTTCCAGTTATTATTGAATTCCGTCGCAAGGATGAGCGAAGCCGGATTTCTCAGTTCATCGCTGCGTACGAAACGATTTACTCTCTGGCCTTCGGACATTACGGGAGTAAACTTGTTGCGGGGAATAATCGCTGCGTTTGCGGTAATCGATATTCGCGGGGCCTGTCTATCCGTAAGATTATTTGCACTTGTCTGGCCGTTTTGGTCCTGCTGTCCCCTTTCCCAGTCTTCGCCTTTTGTACCGGGATTTGTCCGCGGTGCGCCGCCGGATTTCATAGAAGGACAGGTGAATACTTTGGCATCGCATTTTCCGGAATAAAACAAATACCACGACCAGTGGATATAACCGTACGGATGACTTGGGTCCTGGTTCTCTATGCTGTAACCGCCATCGGCGTTTGACGGATACAGATAAGAGGCCGGAAAATACTGGAATTCGGTTATGTAACAAAGCATTCCCGTACCAACGCCTCGCATATTGGCAGCACAGATGACTCCCTGAGACAATTTTCTTGCTTTGCTTAATGCAGGCATTAATACAGCCAGCAATAGGGCGATGATGGAAATAACCACAAGCAGCTCAACGAGAGTAAATCCGCTATTACCGGTTTTTTGTCCTTTTAACGTCTTAAAATGCATTTTTCAAACCTCCATAAAAAAATTCTCTGTATATTTCTGGAGGTGATGATAGAAAGATATGTTTAGAAACGTATTAAAGTAATGTTAGAATTTAAAAAAAGTGAAAAGTTTTTTAGGCTGTCGGCAGATGGATTATGAAATTACTTCCCTGGCCGATGGAGCTTTCGACGGTAACGAATCCGCCGTGAACGCCAGATATGTGCTTGATAATGGCAAGCCCAAGTCCTGTTCCGCCCAGTTTCCTGCTGCGGGCCTTGTCGACAACGTAAAATCTTTCGAATATGCGGGAAAGATGTTTTTGTTCTATTCCGCAACCCTGGTCTATGACAGATATGGTAACTTCATTCGCCGTTTTTTGAGCTTTTACTATTATTGTACTGTTTTCCGGACTGTACTTAACGGCATTGTCCACAAGATTTATTACTGCCTGCTCTATAAGAGCAGCATTTATTTTTACTGTTATCTCCTTGTCGCAAAGCAGCTCGACCGCTATATGCTTTTGGTCTGCTTTAACTTTGGAAAGTTCGATAGCTGAAACGAGACTTGGCCTAATATTTGTTTTTTCAAAAGAAAGCCTTCTTTTTTCGCTGTCTTCTTCTAATCGAGAAAGACTTAGCAAATCATCCACTATTGCATTTAACCTGTCGGCATGTCTGGCGATAATATTAAGAAACCTCTTCGCTTCTTCCGTATTGTTGATAGCCCCTTCCTGAAGTGTTTCTACAAAGCCCTTGATTGAGGTTATAGGCGTTTTAAGCTCATGAGAAACATTAGCAACGAAGTCGCGTCTCACTTCTTCCAGTTGACGGGTTCTTGTAACATCGTGCAGCACCAGAACCGCACCGTTATTATTGCCTTTATTATCAGTCAGACTGGAACCATACAATTGCAGGAAACGTCCGCTGTCATTCAATACGAAACAATCGGCTTCAGCCGTTTGTTTATCTTCGAGAGTATCCTTTATGTACTGCTGAAGCTGAGGATTACGGACAACCTCTTCAATATTCATCCCATTTGACTTGGCTGTATCGATATCGAGCAAATCTGCGGCCGCTTTGTTAATGCTGACTATATGTCCTGCCGAATCAATTGCCAGAACGCCCTCAATCATACTTGAAAGAATTGCTTGTATCTGGCTTCGCTCCTGGGTTATTGTGTCAATCCTGTCATTAAGCTGGCGAGCCATTTCGTTTAAGGCTTTCGCCAAATCAGCCAGTTCAGCCGTATTTGGTATGGATAGCCTCATATCGAGCTTGCCTGAAGCGAAATGTTTTGCGACCTCGGTCATCTGCTCCACAGGTCGGCTTATTTTCTTGGATATAGCCAGGCTTATCGCTGCCGCACAAATTGCGATGATAACGCCTGCCCAGAAAAGTTTTTTATAAATGTCTTTGAGCGCTTCATCAATTGCGGTAACGGGCACAGATGTCCGGACAACAGCTATGACTTTGTCATCCTGCCCACCATTTGGCGAGGTCTCGCTTTGGGCGGACTTAATTGGGATTGCCAGATACATCATTCTTTTGCCAATGGTCTCACTAAATCTAATTGAGTCGCCAGAGCCTTGCCGCAGTGCATCCTGAAATTCCGGCCTGTCAGCATGATTTTTCATACGGCTTGGGATTTCGTCCGAATCCGCGATGACTTCACCATTTGGCAGGATTACTGTAATTCGTGTGGAACTGGTAATTGCTATTTGTTTACAAAAATCATCTATTTCTTTAAAATTTTGGGTTACCAGATTAGCCGATATTTGTTTTTCAATCAAATGAGCCCTGATTTTGAGAACCTCGGCAACCTGATTAAGGTGAAATTTACGTAATGACTGTGACCCATACCACGCTACACTGATTACTGAAATAGCAATAATTAGTAAGAAAGATGGATAAATTTGCCATAACAGCCGCTTTTTAAACATTGATTAATCCTTAAAGCGATATCCAACGCCGCGGACAGTTTCAATATATTCGCTGCAAGGCCCCAATTTTTTTCGAAGCCCTACTATCTGAACATCTACGGCTCTGTCCGTAACCAGGTAGTCATCACCATGCAGCATATCAACAATCTGGTATCGTGTAAAAACCAGGCCCGGTCTTTTAGCTAATGCGTAAAGGATATTGAATTCAGTAAAGGTTAAATCTACCAGTTTGTTTTTAATCAGAACCTGACGGCGGGCGGGGTCTATAGTTAAGTCGTGAATTTTTACCGGCGACTTTTCCAAATCACGTGCTACGTTCCTGTGTAGAATCCTGCGTATTCTGGCTACAAGAACTTTTGGACTGAATGGCTTGGTTAAATAATCATCAGCCCCCAATTCCAGACCGGTGACAATATCAGATTCTTCACCTTTAGCGGTAAGCATTATGATTGGAATATTCTGCGTTTTGGCATCACTTTTCAGTTTCTTGCAGACCTCTAAACCATCGATGCCGGGAAGCATTAAGTCCAGAATCATCAGGTCGGGCATTTTGACCCTTGCTTTTCTCAAGGCATCCTCACCGGTGGTTGCCGTCTCAACTTTGTAGCCGTTCTTGTCGAGGTTATACCTAACCAGTTCGAGAACGTCCTCCTCATCATCTACAATCAGAATATTTTCCTTTGCCATAGCTTTTTTATACTCTATTTGTATTAGCTTGTTGTTAGCAAAATGTTAGTTTTTTGTTAGTTGGCTTGAGTTTAGTTTACCATAATCTGGTCCAATCTCAACATCTGGTCTAAATAGAGCTTATCCATAGTTTACAATTCTTGATTTTTGTTGCAAATAGTGATGTCAGATTAGAAAGAGACCGGTGTCAAAAAAGTGTCAATCGCCACGGTATATCCACTTGTCAGTCACTTGTATATTCACTTGTCAACCACTTGCAATCCTCATTTCGGCTCAAAAACACGCGTGTAAGTCATTGTTAGATAGGGTCTTATGGAGTGTCTATAGGACTGTCGATCCGAAGGTTGAGGGTTCTGCCGTAAGGCATCCTGCGGAGAGTCCCTTCGGCCTCGTTACGCTAACGCCTTGTAAATTAAAAGACTTACAAGGCGTTTTTGTTTGCATATAGATTCAAACACCACTATCGAGGATGGTAAACCACTTGTAATTCATCTTACTCAACTATTTTGCCAACACATTTTATGTTGCTGAACGAGGCCTTGGTTAACTGAGAATTATCGTGGCTAAGGCAAAAGATGCCGACATAAGCAGTTTTTGGCAGGCCAGGCAAAGTAGCCGTCATAAATTTCTCCCATTGGTCATTACCTTTACTATGATAAGATTCAATAGTCTGGCCTTTGCGTATCAGTTTTAAATTTATGCCGGGGAAATCATGGCCGAGATGGCCGTCGGTTTTTACGTGCTCGGCTTTGTGATAACGACATATAAATTCGAGTTCGCCGGCAGGTCTTACGCCGAACAGCGCGCAGACAGAATCATCGGATAAATTTTCTCTAATCATAACGCCTGCCTTGGCGTACATATGCACAAATGTTAATTCGTCAACGGTCGCGGAAATTTCGCAATCGCCTTCAATTTTCTTCCATATAAACCGAAACTGGTCGTTTGATAAATAAATGTCAGCACCGGAGGCGTAAAGGTCTATTTTGCTGTCGGAATAGACTTTCTGACCGCCGGGAATACTTGTCCCTATATCAGTTGCGGCCCAGCCGATAGGCTTACCATTGAAAGGCGCAGATGTAATCGGCTCGGGCATTGGCGGCGGCTCGGGCAATGGCGGAAGAGGCTGTTTGTCGGTCAAAGATTTTTTGAGGCCTTCAAAAATTGTATAATCTGAAGATAAAGATTTAAAATAATTTTCTATTTCACTCAAACTTGCAGTACTGAAATCTATATCCTGTATTGGATTTTTGTTTGTGACCATTTCCCAATACCCTCTGCGTTCTTCGCCCGGGATTGTGATTACCTTATACGCCCACATGGTCGCAGCCCAGCCGTATTTGGCATAAGTGTCGAAATGATAACGCATCATTTCCGCACCGCCGGCAGAGGTAAATACAACATTAAATTCACCCATTAAAAACGGTACATTATATTCTTTAAGTTCATTATCAATATCTTTTAAAACTACTTTTAGAAATCTTGTCTGATTTTTACGTGTCGGGGGGCCGCCATCGAAAATACCCGGATAACGATGAAGCGAATAAACTACATTGGACCAATTTCTGTCTTTAGGATTTCCCATTTCTTTTATAGAAGCGTGCCCCTGCATAAAGATAATATGGTTATTATCAATCGTCCTTATTGCTTTATAAATAGAATCGTAAGCCTTGAGCTGTTCGCTCATATCGGCGCCCCACGGTTCATTTAACAAATCATAGCCGGCGATGCAGGAACGGCCTTTGTAACGCTCGGCAATTTGCTGCCAGAGCCAATACGTCCGTTTTTTATAAGATTCATTGTTCCAGAATTGATTAAAATCTTCTCTTCCGCAATGTCCCATGTTGCTTTGTCCGCCGGCGGCGCCGTGCAGACAAATAATCGTATAAATTCCCTGTTTTTCGGCCGTGTCTATGGCATGGTCCAGCCATTTGAAGGCGTTTGGCTTAATATGCATAGGGTTATTTTCGTCTTCGATTAATTGATAATAAACCGGAAGACGCACACAATTCATCCCAAAAGACTTAATGATTTCGAAATCCCTGTCTTTTATCCAATTGGCTCTGAAAACATCCATTAACCTGTCTTTTTCCTGATATCCAAAACGAGACGCCAGCACAGATTCTAATGTATATTGGTCTCTGATTTTATTGTTATATGAATGCAGCATCCACATTTCTATCGAAAACCAGTTGCCAAGATTGCAGCCTTTGAGAATTACAGTTTTATCGCTCTCATCAACAATAAAAGTACTCTTTGCTTTCAACATCGGCAATTCAGCGGCATACAAAGGCAGTACGATTGCAGCCAGTAAAATCAAAATCATATATCGGGTTTTGACAGGCATTTTTAGTCTCCTTTAAATTTATGGACGGTTAATTATAAGAGTCTGAATCGAGTGAGACGGACTCTCTAATGTCGCGCTGTAATTTTTAAAACGCAGACAAAAATCTATTTTATTTTCGGTTCTGTTCATAACGACGGTAACGACAGAACCGTTTTGATTTTGAAAAGCGGTAACTTCAAGATGTTTGCTGCTGGCAGAAGAGAATATTCTTATGGCTCCGGGCTTTATAAATTTGCTGAAGTGTCCGAGATAATAATACGAACTTTGATAATGCAGTTTGCCGGTTTTAGTGTCTGCGATAATAGGGGCGTCGCAATAATTATGGGCGTGGTTCGGCCCGCCGTTTTCGTCAAGAAGCATATTCCAGTCAACCCAGCCTGCTGTCCAGTTATTCAAATCGCCGATAATCGCGTGACCATAACCTTCTCCTGTTTGCCAACTGCCGAGTTTGACGCCTCTTTCATGACATCCTTCCGTTGCGATTAAGTGTTTGTCAGAAAAGAAGTTATGTACCTTTGAAAGATTCTCGAAATATGTTCCTGCATACCAGTGAAAACCTACTGCCCACACATATTTAGCTGCCTGCGGGTCGGAGAGAATTGTTGAAACTCTCTCGACGAGAATATCTTTGTTGTGGTCCCAAACAATAATTTTAATGTGCGACAAACCCTGTTCGGCGAATTTCGGTCCGAGATAAAATTTCAGGAAATCTCTTTCTTCCTCATTCGAATAAATGCAGGAGTCCCATCTTTGGACGGCATCAGGCTCATTTTGTACCGTAACGGCCGAGATAGAAATGCCGGCATCTAAGTACGCTTTAATATATCTTGTAAAATAAAGAGCCCATGCATTATAGCAATCAGTTTTTAATTTCCCGCCGTTATTCATTTGCGAATTGGTTTTCATCCATGCAGGGGGGCTCCATGGCGAAGCGAAGAGTTTAAATCCTTTTTGAGATGTCCGCATAGCGTCTTTAATAAATGGAATCAAAAACTTTTTATCGTGAGCGATATTGAAATGTTTAAGCTCGTAATCACCTTCGATATCGTCATAAGAATAATTCGAGAGACTGAAATCGCAGCTATTAATATGTGTACGACACAAGCTGTAGCCCAGGCCGTCAACCTCGTCAAAATAAGCACGGAGAACCTCATCCTTTTTTTCCGGAGGAATCTGAGATAAAACATAAGCACCGGCCTCGGTGAAAGCGCCGCCGAATCCTTTTATTACCTGAAATGTTTTTGATACGTCCAGCTCGACAAAATCGCAAACCGCAGCAGACTTGTCTTTTGACAGAGAAACCGAGCCTCTGATTGCCAGGCGGTCTTTAGAGTCTTTGGCGGTCAAAATAACCTGAAGGTCATTTTCCATTAAATTTTTTTCCTGTAAACGAAAACAGCACAAACAGACTCTGTTAAGTCTGTAAATGCAACTATATATTTCAATATGTACTATTACTTAGAAACCGATTGCTATTATAAAATATTGCATTTATAAGTCAAGTTAAACTTGACTTAAAGTTGTATATGTTGTAATATACACACAGACAGACTTATATGGATATAAAATGGTTCAAAGTTTCAAAAAAATGTACCTTGCACGTTTAATGTCGGTCTTTTTAATGGTGACGGCCTATTCAGGCCTTTGTCTGGCCATACCGCAGGAACTGATACTTAATGGCGGCTTTGAAAGCGGCTCAGGCGGCGTGCCGAACTCATGGTCAAGCAGGGGAAGCGGCGGATGGGCCACATGGAAGAATGATAATGCCTGGGGCAAGTGGGGAACATGGTATGTCAATGCAGGTGCTGCAAGCAGCGGCCAATATCAGGAGTGGGTGCAAAATATCTCGGTAGCGCCCGGTACAACCTGCACGTTCAGCGTACAATCCAGAACAGAGGACTGGGGCAGCCCAACCGGCTATATTCAAATTGACTGGAAAAATACATCGGGAACAATCATCAGTTCCGTTCAGCAAACTCTTTATTCCGGCAGCCAGAATCTTGTATGGGCACTATATAGTCTTGGCCCCGTAACAGTTCCGGCCACTGCCGTAACGGCGGACATCATCCTGCATGGAGGATACTATGGAACTGTGTTATTTGACCAGGTCTCAGTTTTGAGTCAGGGTCCAAATACCGATTTTAACGGCGACTACATCGTCAATTTCGATGATTTTGTATTGTTCGCAAATTTGTGGCTCACATCATCGACCACGTATGACCTGACGGGAGATGGTTTTGTGGATTTTAGCGACTTATCTGTTTTTGCTGATAACTGGCTTGCAATCACAAGTCCGCCATATCAAGGCTATCAACTCACCGTTAATGACGTAACAAAGTATCAGACAATGGACGGCTTCGGCGCTTCACTGACCGAGTCATCCGCGTACCTTATAGGTTACTATCTTAATGCCAATGAGCAGCAAAGCGTGCTTCAAGACCTCTTTGACCCCGATATCGGCATCGGTCTGTCCTATTTGCGTCAGCCCATGGGAGCTTCAGACTTTCGTTTGAGTAATTACAGCTATGATGATATTCCCGGCTCTGTCCCTGCCGATTACGGTCTGACCTCGTTTTCGATTGCGCGTGAAACCACATATATAATTCCGCTGATTCTGGAAGCGATGGAAATTAGTCCCGACATTAAAATTATGGGCTCGCCGTGGTCTCCGCCGATATGGATGAAAACTCCGCGGGTATGGGAAGGCAAAAGCGGCAGCACCAACAGTACACTAATCGATAACGACAGCGTCTATCAGTCTCTGGCAAATTACTTTGTCAAATACATTCAGGCCTATGCAGCATGGGGTATTAATATAGATGCCGTAACATTGCAGAATGAGCCGCTTAATGCGACTCCTGCGTCTCCGGGCCTTGTTATGTCAGCGGCAAATCAAATACGGCTGATAAAGCTGGTCGGACCTGCCTTTGCGGCAAACGACATCACCACAAAGATTATCAGCTATGACCATAACTGGGACAACACCTCTTTTGTTACAGCCGTTTACAATGATGCCGTCGCTTCATCGTACGTCGATGGTTCTGCGTGGCATGACTATTTCGGCGATGTCTCTGTGCAGAGCACCATCCACACTAACTTTCCCACTAAAAATATATATTTTACTGAAAGCTCCGATGGAGTATGGAATGATGAAGGTTTCAGTGAAGACCTGATAAGAAACGGCAAATTTGTCATTGATGTTACACGCAACTGGGCCAAAACGGTCATAAAATGGAATCTTGCACTGGACCAGAATAATGGACCAAAGACGAGCGGTGGCTGCGATACCTGCTACGGCTTTATTACGATTAATTCCGCGACACACGCCGTTTCGCATCGGCCTCAATATTATGCGATAGGTCAGGCAAGCAAATTCGTGCGGCCCGGAGCATCGCGTATCGACTCAACTCAATCGCCGGGCGCAAATATCAAGAACGTATCTTTCCAGAATCCGGATGGTTCAATTGTCTGTTTTGTGGTCAGTCCGGACTCAAGCCCGCACAATCTGAGAATTGCATGGGGGACTAAAACATTCATTTACACCCTGCCGGCTGCTTCAGTCAGCACGTTCGTATGGAATCCGGGGTCGGATATAGTTAATGTCTGGATCACTACCGGCGACCAGACGAAATTGCTGCAGAAACAGCATATAGTATTCTTCCAGTGACCAAAGGACATTGTTAATCGTAATGCGATATAAGCAGTTAAAGATATGCCTCACAACCTTAATACCGGTTTTCTTGGCAGTGGCGGTCTGTTCGAACCTTTGTTTCGCAGCGTCTCAGGAGTTGGCGCTAAACGGAGGTTTTGAAGACAGTTCCGGCGGCAAGCCGAACTCGTGGTCAAGCCGGGGAAACGGCGGATGGGCTGTTTGGAAAATAGATGAAAACTGGGGTCAGACAGGACGATGTTTCGTATGCGCGGGCGGCTATTCCGGCAGTGAATACCAAGAGTGGGTACAATCTATTGATGTGGTGCCCGGCACAACTTGCATCTTCAGCGTAGATTCCTGTACGGAAGACTGGGGCACGCCAACCGGTTATATCAGAATTAACTGGAAAGATGCATTCGGAAACACGATAAGCACTTATACGAATATGCTTTTTTCCGGCAGCCGGAATACAACATGGTCGCAATACAGCAGCGGCAATATAACAATTCCGGCCGATACCGTAACAGCGGAAATTATCCTGCACGGAGGCATTTCCGGAACTATATTATTCGATCAGATTTCATTTACAGGCCAGGTCCCGCCGATACAGGTAAACGCTGATTTCAACGGCGATTTGTTCGTCGATTTTCAGGATTTTGCGGCGTTTGCTCATTCATGGCTTCAATCGTCAACCCTATACGACCTGACCGGAGACAGTCAGGTGGATCCCTGCGATCTGAGCATTTTCGCAGACCACTGGCTTAAAGTTCCAGACCTTCTGTTTGAAGGCAATTTGATTGAAATCGACGATACCCAAAGGTATCAGGAGATTGACGGCTTTGGCGCATCACTGACCGATTCATCCGCATATCTTATTGGCAATTACCTCACCTCTGCTGAACGTACAAGTGTGCTCGAAGACCTGTTCGACCCTAATATCGGTATCGGGCTGACGTATTTGCGTCAGCCAATGGGCGCTTCAGATTTTCGCCGAGTTGATTACAGCTATGACGATGTCCCATACGGTGACACCGATTATAACCTGACTTCATTTTCAATTAATTATGATGTTACATACATAATTCCCATACTTCAGGAGGCGCTTGGCATCTGTCCTGACATCAAAATTATGGGCACGCCATGGAGCCCGCCTGCATGGATGAAGACGAGCAAGGCATTCGGCTATGGCAGTCTGACTAACGATGACAGGGTCTATCGGGCATTGGCAAACTATTTTGTCAAATATATTCAGGCATACGCAGCATGGGACATCGACATCGATGCGGTTACCTTGCAGAATGAGCCGTATTATGAGCCATACTCGTATCCGGGTATGCACATGGAACCTGCCGACCAGATACGACTGGTAAAACTCATGGGACCGGCTTTTGAGGCAAATGGCATTAACACAAAAATTATTATCTGGGACCACAATTGGGACCGGCCTGATTTTCCGGTCGCCGTTCTAAATGACAGCGAGGTATATCAATATATTGCCGGCACGGCATGGCACTGGTACGGTGGAGATATTTCAACACAGAGCCAGGTACATGATGCCTACCCGGACAAAGATGCCTATTTCACCGAAGGCTCTGACGGGACATGGCAGCCGCAGGATTTCGGCTGGAGCCTGATAGATAATGGCAATTTAATCGTGCGGGCAACGCGCAACTGGGCAAAGACCGTAGTCAAATGGAATCTTGCACTGGATCAGGATAACGGCCCCAAAATTGCCGGCGGCTGCGATACCTGCCACGGCGTTGTTACAATTAATTCAGTAACACACGCGGTTTCACGTCGGCCTCAATATTATGCGTTAGGTCAGGCAAGCAAATTTGTGCGGCCCGGAGCCGTGCGTATTCAATCGACCGAATCAGCGGGAGCAGGTATTGAAAATGCAGCCTTTCAGAATCTGGATAATTCGATCGTGTGTCTTGCTACTAATGCTTCAACAAGTTCGCACAACCTGAAAATCGCATGGAATAATAAGTCGTTTATTTATCCCCTGCCTGCCGTTTCATTCAGCACGTTTATATGGCGTCCGAATTCGAACGACGTTAATGTCTGGATTACGACCGGTGATCAGCAGAAACTGCTGGAAAAACAGCGCACAGTATTTTTTCAATAGTCAGAGGCGGATTATCCTTCGAAGACAAGTTTTACTTCCGTATCAATTGCCTCGTAGAAAGTATCTAATCGCGGCTCGACAAGAAAACTATCTGTACCTTCCAGAGCAATTGCCAGAACATTTTCTTTCTGCAGGAATGTTGCAGGCACATAAAACTCGTGCTGCGGGCCTATAGATTCAAATTGCCCCAGCCCCTTGCCGTTGAGATAGAATACGCATCTTTGACTGGCGTTCGGAATTGTCAGTCGCACTGCGGCTTCAACGCCCGGATGGCACTTGTATTCAAATTTGCGTCTGAACCAGACGATATTGCCCATTTTTTCAGAGATAACATATTTTTCAGCGGTTGGTACATTTGTCCAGTCGGAATCGTCGAATAAACTTTTTGTGTAGCCCTTTAATATGCCGGTTAACTGCTGGCGGACTCTGAAATCTGAAACGTCGGTCGTTAATGGATTACCTGCTGAGGCGGCGTTGATCAATATCGGCTGCATTATTCCGCTGTATTTCAGGATTGCTCCCTCGTGCGGATGGGATTTGTTGTGGTAGATGTTTGCGTAAAGCACTGCGAGACAATTTCTGCCGGCAACGATAAATTTATTATCGATGTCTATTCTCTGCGGTTTATTTTCCGAAGTTATGCCTGTCCAGACGAGATTGCCGTTGAGATAAATATACTGGCGGTCGGTAGCATTGCCTGTGTAGATGATTTGGACATCTCTTGATTTTGATGACAGCTCGAATTGTCCGCGATACCAGATGTAGCCGTGTTCGAGCAGGCCTGCTTCTTCAAGCGATGTCGGCTTTGCCAGTCTCAGCCAGTTGCTGTCATCGTAGTCCGGGGCGATTTCGTCTGTATCGGCTTTTACTTTCCAGTCGCCAAGCCATTTAAGACTTACGCTGTTTTTCGCGGTCTTTTTGTATCCAAACGAAGTTTGCATATCTTTAACATCTGTAAATGTTTGTATTGTTTTGTCGGCGATGGATGCATGGGTGATTTTTTTGCCGCCGAAATAATGGAATGTATTTTTTTCACCGCTGACAACCTGTATTTTTACAACAGCCTGATTGCCGCTCTGTTCGATGTCCTTTGTGAAATAGGCATCACAGACAAGAATACCGTTGTTCATCGGTTCTACTTTGCCGGCCAGTTTCTGGTCGATGATAAACAGCAGATGATTTTTAATTTGCGCAATTTGTATTCCGGTATGTTTATATTTTAGTACGGCCTGTTCACTGCCGGCCAGTTCGATGTCGCCTTTGAGGATTTTTACTTCTGAAGCGGAGACATTTAAAGTTGTTTTGCCGATTTTGTCGGATTTGCCGTACAGACCGAAGAAAACCTGCCCGTTAATTTTTTTCGTAAAGAGCAATTCAGAACTTGAACTCATTATTTTAATGTCTGTATTGGGTATGCAAACATCGACCGGGAGAAGAGATGTTTGATAAGGCTCAAGTTCGAGGCCGGTAATAATTGTTTTGCCGTTTTTGAAGATGCTTACAGTTCGGCTTTGCGGGCTGAGATTTCTGACGCAGACAAGCTGCTGACCTTTGCCGTCTCTTTTGGCATATACTTTGAATTTTTCTGATTTTGTCGAAAGTGTTTTGTCGGCGGCAGAGCCGGTTTTTTCTATTATTTGTATTTCATTTTTTTCTGATATTGCTGAAAAGTCTTCCGTACTTTCTGATTCGAGAAGTAAATCTTTATAATCCTGACAAAATAGCATAAAAGCCTTTGTCCAGTCATATCTGCCGGGCATTACATGGCCCCATTCGCGTATCATTGAGCCGCCGAAGTCGAAACTTGTGCCTGTGCCGATGCCTGTTATAGGCCAGTTATTTCCGCGGCAGCCCCAGTACGGAAAGGTTGTGCCGCCAATAAACATATAATAGTTCAGAACGGATGCTCCGAGTATCAAAACGCTTTTGGTTACGCTTTCAGTCAGATTGATATCCGGAATGTAAAAAGGCTGGCCGAATTGTGAAAACCATCCGACCTGCAGTTCGAGAATCATAGTGGGGCAGTCGGGCTGGCCTTTTTTGGCGTTTATGATTTTTCCGTCGAAATATTCGTGCTCATACATCCAGTGCGTAAAGAACGGAATGTTGGGATAATAAGTGCGTGTGTCGATAATACCTTTTCCCCTGAGAAATTCCGCTTCGTTTGCAAATTGAGGAATGTCTATACCGAACTCCCTGAGCATTTTGCCGAGTCGTTTGAAGTATTCGACAGCGGTTTCAACCGAGATTTTTTCTTCGCCGTAATGCATAAGATGGTCGTATTCGTTTTCGACCTGGATACAGAGGATATTTCCGCCTTTGGTAACCATATATGGCAATATTTTTTCGGCAACGGATTTGTACCAGCCGCGGACATAACCAAGATATTTATCGTTTAGTACGCGCAATGGTATTTTTTTGGATAGCAGCCAGTCCGGATGTCCGCCGAAATCCCATTCCGCGCATATATACGGGCCGGGTTTTACAATCAGATATATTTCATGTTTTTGGCACAGTTCGATAAATTTGCCCAGGTCTCTGTCTCCTGTCCAGCATTGTTTGCCTTCGGTCTGTTCGTGCCAGCTCCATGGAATATATGTTGTGATAAGATTTGCCCCGCATCGTTTTGCTTTGATTATTCTGTTTTCCCAAAGTTCATTCGGTGTGCGGAAATAATGGAATTCGCCGCCTGTAAGCAGCAGTCTTTTCCCGTTGACTATAAAACTTTTCGCGTCATAAGTAATGTTTCCCTGCGATGCTGATGCTGTCATAATTAATTTCCTGCCTTAAAAAGTAATTAACCTAATTCTATTTCTATTGACTGAATTTTGTGTTCTCTTGCTTTGCGGGCGATTGTTTCGTCAAAGACGCCGCCTTTTATTTTTGTGATTCTGCCGTTTATATCTTTTATCTCCGCGGCTATCGGCTTTACGCAGTCGTCGCCGAAGGTATTTTTCATCTTTGGGTTTTTATATGTAACCAGAATATCGCCTAAAAACATAAAACTGAGTGTTTTTGCCGCGAAATTTTGTTTTACCTGTTTATTATTTATCCACAGGTTTTTTGTCTGCGGCCTTGTTGTAAACAGCCAGTCTGGAATTGCGGGATTTAAATGTAATGTGACTTTGCCGTTATGGTCAATCGTGAATGGTTTTTCGCCGACAGCCATCATCAGGAATATGTGTATAAATTCCGCTGTTGAGCCGCTGAGTCTTGCGACAAATCCTGTGCCGTGGATATTGGCATCCGGGTTTGCGCTGCTTGCGATGAAAGAGGAATTTTCGAGTATGCTTCGTCCATAAATCTGCGGATTCATAAAAGGCACAAATACATTTTTGAAATCAGTGTAAAATTGCTCGAATAGCCCGCTTCTAAGCAGTTCAAGCATATATTTATATTCCATATGCGTCCAGATGGATTCGTTTTCCAGCCAGCCCCGTGAAAATGTTTTGGTTCTTCCAATTTCCATAGGCTGGTCCAAAAGCGGTTCGTTGACCTTATACATTTTTAATTTTTCATCGAACAAGCCGCTTTTTCTGACTGCTTTTGCCATGGCCAGCGTTTTGTTTTTGTTTTTTTCAATTCTTAAAAAATGCACCGGCCCTTCAAGAAACGACGGCAGGGGATGCTGTTTGAATTTTGTGACTTTTATACATTGGAACCCCCGTCCGTTTAATTTAGGGTTGCCGTTGGTAATTATTTTCTTATAAGTTATCGGCTGATTTATAAAATAGCTCGGCAGAACACCGGCTTTTGATTTAGCCTGTGCTTTTGCGATGCCATAGTTGAGTTTATCCAGAGCCGAGATTAAAAACTGCTTCAATTCCGCAATACTGACGGTTTTTTGTTTGCCTGAAACGCCGAAGAATATCTCAGTCCTGTATTCTTCTTTGCAGGATGCGGATTTATTCCAGTAATCGAAACCATTTTTGTTGGTTTTCAGAAGTTTCTTGATTTTAGATATGAAATTGTAAGTCTCATTTGCGATTGATATTTTTTTTATGTTAGATTTTTCAATGGAATCGAGCGTAAAAATTATCAGCCGTTTTAATTCGAGGGTCTCGCACAGACTTGAACCGAACAATCCCGGAAGGCCGTTTAGTGCGTCATACCAGTTCGGTTTGTCAGATTCCATTTCAATGCCGATACCTTCAAAATCCAGCGAAGCGATTTTATTTACTATTATGCTGATAATTTTATGTGCGAGGGTTGTGTTGTAAATTTCGCCTTTACCGTATCTGGTTCTGACCTCATTTTTTCTTTCGCTTCTCTGTTTGATTAGCGATTCTTTTTTACTGCTGCGGGCGACAGAATCAATCTGCATCGGTTTGCCGCACCAGAGAACATATTTGTCTTCCCGCGGCAGAACATAATGATGATTATCAAAAAAAGTGAAATCATTTTTCTCGAACAGGATATATCGCAGATTCTCCGGCCAGACAGCCAGATAGTTTTCGAACAAATCGAGATTGTAACACCAATGGTCAGACCAGAAACCGTGCCCACAATCCGGCTGGGAGACTTTTTTGCTTATTGTCAATATTTGGGCGATAAAAGCAGGCATGCCGATTTTTATTTTTATATTACGTTCATCCAGATAAGTTGTTATTTGGCCGGGCGTATAATGTTTTTTGAAAAGCTGCAAAACGCATGCGGCCTGCTCTGAGGAAAAGGCAGCTTTGATAATTTGTTTTAATTTCGGTGTGTTTGTTATTTCAAAACTTACCGGTTTTACAATCAGCGGATTGAACCCGTCCAGTTGAATCATATTGTAGAATTGTTCAATATTATCCGTTTTTACGTCAGGGTTAAACAGCAGGTCATTTCTGCGGTTCTGATTAACATCGCGGAAATTGCCGTTTCCCTGAGAATAATTGGTAGGCGATAATTGAAAATCGTTGTAGTCTCTTTCGAGGTCGCCGTGCTTTCGTGAATATAAATGAAGCGTTGTGCTTTTGTCTCTGTGCCGCAGCGATACCGGGAAACCGCCCCGCAGCGTATTATCCAGAAAATTCTGCCTGCAGTATAAATCAAACTCATTTGAACTGCTATGTACAAAATTATTCTGTGTCAGTTGTTCAATAACGGTCTGGTTTTCGGATTGTTTTCTCGGAATATAACTGCCGCTGCACATCTGCGTTATAAGTTTGTTAAGTTTCTCCACGCTCGAAATACTTCCAATTATCGAATTATACTCACACGATTTTTTTGGACTGATTACTGCTGTAAAATATCCCATCGCACACGGCAGACGGTTTTCAGTAATTTGTGTTCCATTGAGTTTATAAGGCGTTTGGCCGGCAAATACCTTCGGGTAGCTGTAATCAGTTAAATGAGCAAAAATCTTTTCGGGGTCAACTATCGGCGATATAATTTTCCCCTTTGCCTTGCCGCCGATAAAGCCCAGATAAAAATTTCCCTCTTTTACAGGTATTACTTCAGGACTATCCTGCTGTTTTGTGCGAATTTTAAAGTATGGAGCGTTATTTTTAAGATTTGTTACCTCGACAAATGATTCCACGAGCCGCCGCATATTTTTTAAATTGTAGTTATCAACGCCGAATGGAATTATCAGAGGCAGTCCGTCCAGCACTTCCATTTTTATTTTTTTGGTTGTTCTGTTCTCAATAGTAAGCTTTCGCACAAGCCCGGCATAATTTTCTCTGACTATGTTGAAAAAATCGACTTTGAAATACAATCCCAGCGTTTTATTTTCCTCTTCTATAGACAAAGATTCCGGGCGAATTATCATTTTTTGTGTTATTTTCATTGAACGCTGCTCCAGCTTATCCTGAAACGGTTCGTATAGGAATCCTTTTTTGCCGTAGAAAATTTTTACAAAAGTTCTGAAGCCCTGTGTTGAAGAGAGCTGATATGCGGCATTGGCGGAGAGAAATTCCATTATCGGTTTTTGTTTATCCTCAAGACCGATACTGCACAGGCATTGGCCACGGTTTACATAAAAAACCCACATAGGAATTCCATCTGCCCCGGCAATACCCGGGAAAAAACTGGCAAATGGTTTTGCCTGATTATAATTTTCAATAACGAATTCACCGTTGTCGCCCAATGAATACTTTGGTATCATTTTTGTCTCCGGATACATTTTAAATTTCACGGGAAAATTTTATATTTTTGCATTAGCAACCGGTTTCTATATTATATACCTGAAGTTTTTATTGTCAAGTGGTCTGGTGCGGAAGATTTTAAAGGCGATTTTATCCCTTAAGACCGGTAAGCGAAATGCCCTCGATAAAGGCTTTTTGCGCAAAGAAATAAATTATGATTATCGGCAGAACAATAAGGCTCGATGCCGCCATCAGATAATTCCAGTAAGTTCCGCCGTGCTGGCTCTGGAAAAATTGCAGACCAAGCGCAAGGGTATAAGTATCTTCCCGTGTCAGATATACCAGCGGACCGAGAAAATCATTCCACGACGCGATAAACTGAAACAACGCTACCACCAGCAGTACAGGTTTTGACAATGGCAGTACGATTCGCAGCAGTATTCCCAGTTCGCTGCAGCCGTCGATTTTTGCCGCCTCGGTCAGTTCGGTTGGTATTGTGCGGAAGAATTGCCGCATCAAAAAGATATTGAAAGCTGCTGCTCCGAACGATGGAATCCACAGCGGCTTTAATGTTCCAATCCAGCCGAGTTTGCCGAACACAACGAACAATGGTGCCATTATAACCGGAAAAGGTATCATCATTGTAGCTAAAACGCAGTAAAACAGTACATCCCTGCCTTTCCACTGGATTCTCGAAAATCCGTATGCAACCAGCGTTGACGATACCAGTGTGCCTATTACCGACAGAACGCAAACTATCAAAGTGTTTTTCGCATACTTCCAGAATGGTATCGCCGTTGTCGCATGGGTATAATTACTCCACATAAATTTTGATGGGATAATTGTCGGCGGGATTTTTGTTGTTTCCGGCAGCGGCTTCAGCGCCGTTGACAGCATCCAAATAAGCGGAAACAAAAACGCTATCGCACCGATTATTAGTACCGCGTGTATCGCGGCAGACGACAGCAGCCGTTGTTTTTTATGTGATGTAGGTTTCGGTAGATTATTTTTCTGCATAATAAACCCTGCTTGCCGTTAGTTTTGTTGTAATAATTGTTATTACAACGATGATAATAAACAGTAGAACAGCCATCGCACCGGCATAGCCCATCTTTAAGAAGCTAAACGCGTTATCGAACAAGTACATTGTGTAATAGTATGTGCTGCGGGCAGGACCGCCTGCGGTCATAATATATGGAACTGCAAAAACCTGCAGGCAGCCTATGATTCCGAGTATAAGATTAAAGTATATCACCGGCGAAATCATTGGGATTGTTATGTGTCGAATTTTTGCAAACCAGCCTGCGCCGTCAATTTCCGCAGCCTCATAAAGGCTTCGCGGCACATCCTGCAGGGCTGCAAGGTATATCACAATTGAACCGCCCACGCCCCATATTCCGGTTAGTACGATTGAAGGCGTTGCCCACATTGTCGAACCGAGCCAGTTCGGCCCGTTAATGCCCAGCAGGCCGAGTATATAATTTAAAATTCCATTTTCTCCGTTGAACATCCATTTCCACAAAATAGCCAGCGCGACCATCGGTACTAACGACGGCAAAAAATAAATCGTGCGAAAAACTCCGCGTCCGATGATTTTTTGGTTCAGCAGAATAGCAAAGAACAGCGAAACAATCATTGAAAGCGGTATCGCCATAGCCGTATAAACGACTGTGCTTGTTATGGATTTTAAAAATATCTCGTCGTGGAAAAGACTGCTGTAGTTTTTCAGCCCGATGAAAATTGGCGGGTTTAGTACGTCATATTCGCAGAAGCTGTAATAGACGCTCTTATATATTGGATAGAGCTGGAAAATCAGAAAGCCGATTATCCACGGCGAAATGAATATAAGCCCCTTGAATAAGTTTTCGGTACTTTTTTTCAAATGTGGTTTACTGCCTTTCCATTCTTTTCTCTTTTAAATCGAGATATTCCCGCCATTTGATTTCAATTCTTTTTTGTACTTCGTCAAGGGCCTGCTGTGGAGTTTTTTTCTGCAGCCAGACCGACTGAAATGCATTGTCAATTTCACGGGCATATTCTGCCCATATCGGAATCCGCGGCACGGAATGGACATTGGGCGACTGACTCAATCTTATAAATAACCTGATTTCCTTATTCGGATGCTGTGAATAATCCATTTCATTGGCGATTTTCAGCGGCACAAATTTATTTTGTTTCAATGCCAGATATTCCAGGTTTTCCGGCCTCTGTATAAAACCTATAAACTTAGCCGCCTCTTTTTTGTGTTTTGCCCCTTTCGGCACAACCAATACGTTGCATTCAGCCATTGTAACATCTTTGAATTTCCCGCCTGACGAGGGAAACGCTGCCGCTGACCAGTTCATTTGCGGTGCTAATTTTTCTATGAATCTGCTCATCCATATTCCCTGCAAAACCATTGCCAGCTTGCTCGACATAAAGCGATCGTCCGACCACGAAAACGCGCCGAATCCGCTCGTAAAGTTCTGCAAAGCCCTTGCGCCGTATGTTTGCGCATAAGATTGTATCCATTTAAATGCTACTACATTTTCCGGACGGTTGGCTGTTATGTTTTTACCGTCATACCAGTTCCCGCCAAACCACCAGACCCAGGCATAATTCCACCAGCCGGGCTGTGTGGGCACAAAGCCGAGCATTTCATAACTATCGCCGCTTTTTCTGACGGTAAGTTTTTTAGCGAGGTCGTCTAATTGCTCCAGTGTTTGCGGCGGGGCGTTCGGGTCAAGGCCTGTGCGTTTTAAAATGTCTCTGTTCCAGTGCAGTGCGATTGTCGTGGCCGCTATCGGCAGACCATATAATTTATTTTCATACTGGCACTGTTTCCAGTAAATATCAATATAGTCCTGTTGCCTGGCATTGATGACGGACAGAAGATTGTCGAGGGGTTCGATAGCATTTTTGTCCGCAAACTGCGGAATACTCGAATTCTGCAGGTTTGCCAAATCCGGCGGATCGTTACCGGCGATTGCTATCAGCAGCTTGCGTTCTATTTCACTTACGCTCAAAAGATTAACGTATATCTGGTCCTGAGAATTGTTGAACTTATCCACAAGGTTTTTTATTGCCTCAAGTTCAAAACCTGTCCACATTTCCCAGTAGTCGACAACGACTCTGCCCATAGCCGGGTCAGGGGTTGATTTTGAACACCCATCTGCGGCCAGAGGCAGAAATATCAACGCTATAACCAAAAAATATCTCATAAATATCCGATTTTGCGCCAGACACTTGTTTTTTGAATAAGAGTTATAATGCTTTTATCGGTCAATCGCATTAAATAAAAAGGATTCCAGGCATTACGTTTTTTAATCTAAATTGCCATCCTTGTATTTGCAGATATATCGATAGCAACCGATTGCTAATAGTAAAATAAACCGTTCAACCTGTCAAGTTTTTAGCGTTTTTTTATTTTTTGGGGTTAAAAATCTAATTATTTTCCGGATATTCTACGAAAATTATAGGGCTTATCTGGTTGCAAATACATAATTTACGAAAAATGATATATTGCATCTGGTATGCATTCAAATGCCGATTGAAAAAAACTGATATTTTTACTAAAAGAGCTTGACAATAAAATTTTAAAAAGGTAATATATTCTATAGCAACCGGTTGTTAGTGCTTAAATATGAATAAGAAGGAACGTGAAAGCCTTTTCGCTGAACTGTAAGGCTTATTTAATATGAGAATATTTATTTTGGAGGAAGTTAAAATGAGAAGAAGCAAAATAGTTATTATGTTGTTGGCTGTATGTGCGATGGCCGGCATCGCCAGCGCCAACCTGTTGTCGAACGGGAATTTCAATGACCCGGATTCAACGGCAGCACCGACAGATTGGAATATCTGGACTTATGGTGGCGGCTGGGCTAACCACCAAAATACCAATATACCTTTCGACGGCAGTTATTTCATGGCTGTCGGCGGGTCCAGTGATGCCGGTGCCGGGTTGTATCAGATAGTGGCCGGAACAGAGGGTGTGGAGTATACCCTTACTGTTGAGGCCGGTGCTCAGGCATGGTGGAAACCTCTTGGCGAAATGAAGATGTTTTTCCTGGATTCTTCAGATGCCGAGATATCCAGCGTGATTGCAGTTACGGCTGATCCACCGGGATACGATATTCAAGTGGATTGGCATAGTGTCTCACTAACAGCAATTGCTCCTGTCGGCACAACCCAGGTAAAGGTTGAACTTGCTTGCGCAAGTGGACAGGGAACTGTATGGTTTGACAATGCTGTACTTGTTCCAGAGCCGGCAACATTGGTAATTCTGGGACTTGGCGGATTATTGCTCCGTCGTAAAAAATAGTTTTACTTGTTAATCGATTTGCTCTGCCGCTGTTAATCAACGGCGGCAGGGCTGTTTTAAAACGTTATAACGGTTTTATTGTTTTCTGTATACGAACCGTAGCCAAATATGCAGGAGTCTGAGAATGCTGAAAAAGAAAGCATTTACGCTTGTTGAGTTGTTGGTGGTGATTTCAATCATAGCTCTTTTGCTCGCGGTTCTTATGCCAAGTCTCAGCAAGGCACGTAAGCAGGGCCAGCGAACCGTATGCCTTACTCGCCTCAAGACGTTGCAGCTTTCCAATAACGTTTATGCAAATGAAAATGATGGTCTGTATGTGCCGCTCTTAACTACTTCATCGGCTACGGGTCCGGTATCGCAAAATCAGGTTAATCCTTACACATGGGTAGCTAATCTTGAATTCAGGAAAATCACCGGTGTAAAGGGCAAGGAAAACTCAAGTGTAACTTATAACAACAGTATTGTTCTTCCGGATGAATTTTTCTGCCCAAGCGACGAGATTGCAAAGAAGCATCTCAAATCGGATAAAAATGTGCTGGTAAGTTACGGCTATAATTCAGAAGACTGGTGGGGGATGAAGGCAAATCCTCAAAATTCTTTTCCTGTGTCGATACCGAAAGGAACCAGCTATGGTTACCGGCAGACGCAGATAAAGGCCGCATCGCAAACGCTTATCTTTGTCGACTCGATCGACTGGTGGGTAATATGGATTGGTGCAAATTACAGCCAGGCCTGGGATAGGATTGGTCAGAGACAGCGGGAGGTTTACGCCAATCCCGGCAGCTATGGTATTACCGGGGCCGTGAGTACTGTCGGGCCTGTGATTTTTCGCCATGACGAAGGTGCCAATGTTGCTTTCTACGACGGGCATAGTAAATACCTAAAGAAAAATGTAATGTTCATAAATGGTAATCCTGGAACACCAATGCGGGCCTGGTGGGATGCGACAGGTATGTGGATTAATAAACAGTAAGCAATCGAATTAGCTCAAGCAGTTATAATCATATTATTCGGGATTAGATTGAAAACGTATAGATATTTTTTTAATTAGGAGGAACTTAATTATGAAGATAGTATTTTTATGTGTACTTGCCGTAGCCTGCGGGTTTTTGGCCGTATCGGCCCAGGCGGAACTGTTGGTCAATCCCGGTTTCGAACTCGGCGGAACTCCGCCGCCTGCCGCATGGCAGGAAGGGTGGGTGCCTGATAATTGGTTTAAGTGGGGCGTAGGAGGCTGGGCCAGTTGGAAAAGTGAATCGCGGCAATCGATACCATATACACCTCACACCGGGGATAAGTTCTTTGCCGTAGGTGCGTGGACTAGCGGCGAGCATCAAAATATCGGTCAGGTCATAAAGGTCTATCCTAGTGAGGTATTTACTTTCAGTGTATGGGCAAGCACGGAGAACTTTGGTACACCTTATGGGTATTTTCTTGTACAATGGTTTGATTCTGGCGGTGTTCAAATCGGAAGCGATGAGTTTGGGGGGTTGATGAGCGGCGTTCAGGTTGCGACATATACTCAGTACAGCTATACAACATCAGCGGCGCCGGCAGGTGCAGTAACGGCGAATTTCCAGATAGAAGGTGATTCACAGGGAACGGTTATGGTCGATGATGCGTCGGTTAAACTGCGATATGCGGCCAATGATCCGATTCCTGATAATAATACATCTGTTCCACCGTCCACCTCGCAACTTCAATGGACAAGACCTGCCCCGCGTACGGCCGGTCCTGTTACTGTGGATGTATGGTTCGGTACGAGTATTGGTGGGATGACAAAGGTCGTCGATAACCAGGCGGTAGATTCCTGGACTATTACACCGGCGCTGTCAGCTTCGGCTTATTACTGGCGTGTTGACTGCCGCGACGACTCGATAGTAACAACCGGCCGTCAGTGGCAGTTCTTTACTAATACCGCTCCTGTTGTAGATGCAGGCCCGAAACAGAATATCTGGCTGGCATCAGGTTCTGCAATTGCTGTAATGAATGCTGCGGTGACCGATGATAATCTGCCCAACCCGCCGGCCACAGTGACGTATCTGTGGACAGTGGACAGCGGTCCGGGAACTGTGGTATTTTCACCGTCTGACACGGTTAAAGACCCGAATGCGACATTTACGACAGCCGGCGATTATGTCCTGAGACTTACGGCAAATGACAGCCAATTTAACGGCAGCGATACTGTGATAGTTCGTGTGTTTGCTGCCGGTGATACCGGTTTGATAGCTGAATACAGGTTGAACGAAACCAGCGGCACCAAGGCAGCCGACAGTGTCGGCGGACACGATGCCAACCTCTTTGGCGGTCCGACATGGCTGCCGACAGGCGGTAAGGTAGATGGTGCATTGCAATTGGTCAGCAGTTCCAGTCAGTATACTAACTGCGGCGGAGGCTTCGTTGGCGATCACAATATTTCGCCGACATGGGCCGATCTCAGGGACGAGATTACGCTTTCTGCGTGGATAAAATTGCCGGTAGTAGGATGGCCAAGCGGAAATAATCCCTGGACGGCTATTGTCACCAAGGGCGATACGTCATGGCGGTTGACGCGGAATGCCAACAGCAACACCGTTTACTTCTACTGTAACGGCCTGCAGGAGTTTGGCCGTGAAGTGATTGGAGTCGTCGATGTTGCGGATAATCAGTGGCACTTTATTGCAGGAACGTATGACGGTGCGACGATAGCTCTGTATGTTGACGGTATTCTTCAAAACTCTTATCCGTCTTCAGGTCAAATAGCTTTTAATAATTATGATGTTTACATCGGCAATAATGATGAGAGCGTCGATAATCGCTTCTTCTCCGGCGTTATCGACCAGGTCAGGATACACAATGTCGGTTTGCCGCAAGCCAAGATACGTGAGCAGTATGTTGCGGATGGTGGAACCACGATTTGTCCGGAGTACCTGGCCGGCGATATTAATAATGACTGTTATATAGATTTTAAGGATGTCGCAGTGCTTGCCGAAAATTGGCTCAAGTGCAATGACATAACAAAACCGGGGCAATGCCAATAGGTTATTGCTGCTTGTTGTTACGTTTTTAATAATTCGACTGTGGGCATCCGGCACGAGCTGGATGCCCTTTTATAAACAGGAATAGGATATAGTAAGCTGCCGCAGGGGCGGTAGGGAGGTGTTTTGAGCAAAAAAAAGGTTGAGATTCGGATTTTAATGGATTATACAGGAGGGGGTATATGGTACTTTTAAAGTCGGAATCTATACCTATGGGTCGCAAAAAGGTAAATTTATGTGATGTTGCCAGGATTGTCGGGGCAAGCAAGTCCACCGTCAGCAGGGTGCTGAACAACAAACTTGGTAATGGTTTTAGCGTTACTGACAGCGTAAAACAGCGTATTCTCGATGTTTCAAAGCAGTTGGGTTATCGTCCGAACCTTATCGCCCAGAGTCTGTCGAATCAGCAAAGAATAATGATTCACATTCTTGGCGGAAGTCACGCTCTGCACGACCTCGGCGATATTTATCAAACTGCTGTAAATGAGATAGTTTCTATAATAGACGACGGTCTTAAATACGGCAATATCACGGTTGATATGTCCTCTCACCATTCAAACGAGAGCGAACTTCCTCCCTGGCATATAAACGCAGCGGTAATTCTTGCCCGCTGTAACCCCGTCACGGTTGAGGAGCTGGAGCAGGCAAATATTCCTTATGTTGTGATTAATGGTCCTGCCGGCACAAAGGGGTCTGTGGTTGTTCCTGATGACGTTAATGGAATGAAATTGGCGGTAAAACATCTTGTGGAACTCGGGCATAAAAGGATAGCTTATGCCGGACCACAGGCGGCGTTTTTGAAAGGACACAGCAGTGTATATGACAGGCATCAGACATATTTGGCCGAGATGAAAGAGTTCGGTTTAATACCGATGCCGGGTCATGAAAAACTGCTGTCAACAGTGAAAACATATAAAAATTTATATGAATCCGCGGTCAAATACATAGAAACGCTGGTCGTACAGAATAAAACAACGGCAATAATTGTATATGGCCATATGGAAGCTATAAATCTGATGCATGCGGCACAATCCCTGGGTATTTCCGTTCCGGAACAGTTGAGCCTGATATGTTTTTGCGACCAGCATTCATGCGATATTATGAGTCCGTCTATGACGTTCATAGATTTGATGTCCAAGGAAATGGGACAGGCTGTTGCCGAACTGTTAATCAGGCAGTTGAATCAGTCGAAAAAGGTCAAGCCGGAAATCATTAAACTGCCTGAACAGTTGATTATAAGAAATACCACATCAGTCGCACCCAAAGATTAGTTTGTCCGGCTATGGCGGGATTTGGGGTATTTGCGGCGAATTCATAAAAAACAATAATGTAAAATAATGACAGGCTGCTTATCTCGGTAAAAAAGCATTTGTTGTTAAAGACAATACCAATCAGGAGAAATAAAGATGTTTCGGGAAACTGCAAAACATCGTTACAGAGTTGTATTATTGAGTATTGCTTTTTTAGGTATGGCCTGGAATTGCCGGGAAAGTGCCGGAGCTATGAATAGTAATAAGAAGATAAAACAGGAAATTGACAAGATGGTAAGCAAAATGACGCTGGAAGAAAAGATTTCCATGGTTCACGCTAACACGTTGTTTACTACCGCTGCAATAGAGCGGCTTGATATTCCCGGGTTATGTATGTCTGACGGCCCCCATGGGGTGCGTGAGGAACAGAAACCCGACGACTTTAGCCCGACCGGCCTGTCGACGGATGCGAGTACTTATCTGCCGACGCTGACTGCATTGGCGGCGACGTGGAATCCTGACATGTCATATTGCTTTGGAAAAGTACTTGGCAGTGAAGCAAGAGCCAGGGGCAAGGATGTTATTCTTGGTCCCGCCATTAACATAATGCGCACGCCGCTATGCGGACGGAATTTCGAATATATGGGCGAAGACCCCTATCTGACTTCGAAAATGGTTGTGCCGTATATAAAAGGCGTTCAGGAAAATGATGTTGCTGCCTGTGTAAAGCATTTTGCGCTGAATAATCAGGAGTACAAAAGGCACTCTGCCGATGTGCAGTGCAGCGAACGTGCACTGCGGGAGATATATCTGCCCGGGTTCAAAGCTGCCGTTCAGGAGGGCGGTGTGCTTACGCTTATGGCGGCGTACAATCTGTTCCGCGGACAGCACTGTTGTCAAAATGAGTATTTGCTTAATGAGATATTAAAAAAGGAATGGGGCTTTTCCGGAGCGGTCATTTCTGACTGGGGCGGTGTTTATAATACAAAAGAAGCTGCATTGAACGGTATGGATATTGAGATGGGCACAAAAGTTCCGAACGGCGTCAGGAATGATTTTGAAAACTATTTTCTGGCAAAGCCGTTTTTGAATGAAATCAGGCAGGGGGCATTGCCAGAGTCGGTTCTTGACGACAAAGTTAAGCGAATCCTTTACGTGATGCATAAGATTAATATGTTTGATAAAAATCGCAAACCCGGCGCATTTAATACGCCTGACCATCAAAAGACGGCACTCGATGTTGCGCAAGAGGCGATAGTTCTGCTGAAAAATGACAAAGGCTTACTCCCAATAGCCGCTGATGTTAAAAGTATTGCCGTAATCGGCGAAAATGCAGCAATGGAGCAGGCACATGGCGGCGGCAGTTCCAATATCAAGGCAAAATATGAAATTACTCCGCTTGAAGCCCTGCAGAAAAAATTGAATGGAAGAGTTACCCTTAATGTTGCGCAGGGCTATTCATTTCAGGACGATGCTTCTGTGCAAAAACTGATTGACGAGGCGGTTGAAGCTGCAAAAAAATCTGATATTGTCATTGTGTTCGGCGGGCTAAATCATCAATTCGAGACGGAAGGCCGCGACCGTAAGGATATGAAGTTGCCATATCATCAGGATAAGCTTATCAGGGCGGTCGCTGAAGCTAACCCAAAAACGATTGTTGTGCTTATTTGCGGCAGCCCCGTCGAGGTGTATCAGTGGGTTGACGCTGTTGGGGCTGTTGTGCAGGGCTGGTACGCTGGTATGGAAGCCGGTACGGCTATGGTGAATGTTCTGTTCGGCGATGTCAATCCGTCGGGCAAATTGCCGTTCACATTTCCTGTCAGACTGGAAGATTCGCCGGTCGATGTATATGGCGATTATCTGGGTGATAACGAAGGCAATATTGTCGAATACAGGGAAGATATCCTTGTCGGCTATCGTTATTACGATACCAAAAAGGTTGCTCCGCAGTTCTGCTTCGGTCACGGCTTGTCCTATACGCAGTTCGAGTACGACAAACTGAAAATCTCACCGGCCCAAATCAAAGCCGGTAGGCAGACAGTTGTCAGTCTGGAAGTGAAAAATGTCGGCAACAGTTTCGGAGCTGAAGTGGTGCAGCTTTACATCAATGCCCCCGAAAGTTCTGTTATAAGACCTGAAAAAGAGTTAAAGGGCTTTGCAAAAGTATTCCTTAAGCCGGGTCAGAAAAATACGGTCAGGTTTGTCATAGACGAGAGCCATTTGTCATTTTACGACGAATCCAAAAAACAGTGGACTGCCGAAAATGGAATATTTAATGTTTTAATCGGCAGTTCTTCGCGTGATATCCGCTTAAAAGGCGGGCTTGAGTTTAATGATAAAACCGCTAAGTAATTTACGACCCTGACAAAAAGAGCCGCGAATAAAATTAATCAATACCAAAGACCTGGCTGAAATGACTAAGGACTGGCTTGAAGACGGGATGTGGCCGTAAAAAAACGATTATAGTATCTCATCATTTTTGCTTATCAGAAGACATTAATTCTTGCGAAATTGCGCAACTTAGTTAACATCTCTACGTAGATTTTTTATTATCTCAAAGAAAGGAATTTAACTCCTATGTCAAATAAAGATAAATATAGTGAAATGAAATACAATCGATGCGGTCAAAGCGGGCTTTTACTCCCCGCGATTTCTTTGGGATTATGGCACAACTTTGGTGGTGTCGATACGATGGAAAACAGCAGGGCGATGGTTGTCAGGGCTTTTGATTTTGGCATAACGCATTTTGACCTCGCCAATAATTACGGCCCGCCGGCCGGTTCAGCCGAAGAAACTTTTGGAAAGATTCTTAAATCGGATTTGGCAAATCATCGCGATGAATTGATAATTTCTACCAAGGCTGGTTACTGGATGTGGGATGGGCCTTACGGAACAGGAGGTTCAAGGAAATATCTATTGGCAAGTCTTGACCAGTCTCTCAGGCGTATGGGGCTTGATTATGTCGATATTTTTTATTCGCACTGCTACGACCCTAATACTCCGTTAGAAGAAACGATGTCTGCGCTGGATCAGGCAGTCCGACAGGGCAAGGCTCTGTATGTTGGTATATCTTCTTATAAGCCGCAGCAGACTTTAACAGCTTCGAAAATTCTCAAGAATCTCCAGAA
The DNA here is from genome assembly GCA_041652575.1 of Phycisphaerae bacterium. Taxonomy (NCBI): domain Bacteria; kingdom Pseudomonadati; phylum Planctomycetota; class Phycisphaerae; species Phycisphaerae bacterium. The sequence goes on from JBAZHC010000013.1 coordinate 63,081, forward strand.
TCGCTGCCTGATTCATCAGCCCAGCTATTCAATGTTTGACCGATGGATAGAAGATGGTTTGCTGGATGTACTCGAAAGCGAAGGAATGGGCTGTATAGCTTTTTGTCCGCTTGCGCAGGGCCTTCTTACCGATAAGTATTTAAAAGGAATACCCGAGGATTCGCGTGCAGCCAAGCCGCACGGCTTCCTCAAGGCCGAGCGGATTACAGAAGAGGTCATTAAAAAAGTAACGTCTTTAAAAAAGATTGCCGAGCGAAGAGATCAGTCGCTTTCGCAAATGGCACTGGCATGGGTATTGAAAGATAAACGTGTTACTTCAGCTTTAATTGGTGCAAGCAAAGTCGAACAAATCGATGAAAATGTCAAAGCTCTAAAAAATCTTCAGTTTATGCCCCATGAGCTGGTTGAAATAGACACCGTTCTGAAATGAAATATTACAGATATACAAGCTAAGCTTTCATTGTAATTATCTGAATGTTTTATAAATATTTAGCGGAAAATTTTCAATCAAATCGACGGCTGGAACTGGGAAAAAAGCTCAAAATCACTAAAAAAAGGGGGATTTATAACAAATAAGTAACAAAAAGGCATGTTGTGCGTTATAATACATAGTTACGGATAAGGTGTATGGCTGGCAGAGGAGGCCTAACTATATAATATTTCATACGAAGGATAGCTGTGAAGAAACGGCGCAAGTGGATTATCAGTATTTTTGTTGTGATTGTGGTGCTGCTGGTGATTGGCTGGCTGGCGGCCAAAAACCACAAAGGAAAAGACAAAGGTCAGGTAGTGCGCATCGAGGATGTCAATCAGGGTGAACTGACAGAGCGAGTCAGCGCGCCGGGCGAGATTGAACCCAAGACTACCGTTCAGATAAGCGCAAAAGTATCTGCGCGGATTATAGCGATACCATACGACGAAGGAAGCATAGTAACCTGCGGCGATCCAAACGCAAATCCGCCTAAACCGGCCTCACTATTATTGCAACTCGATGCGAAGGACCTGGAGAGTCAATTACGGCTGGCCGAGGCGAGCCGCAACGCCCAGGAAGCGCAGATAGAGGTTGAGAAGTCGAAGGTTGAAAGCAGCAAGGCGACCATACTGGGGCTTGCAGCGTCATTAAAACAGGCTGAAAGTGACCTTGAGCGTAAACAGGAACTGGTCCAGTCTGGCGCTGTCAGCAAATCAGATTTCGAGCAGATAAAATACAAGGTGGACTCGCTTCGTGCAGATAACGAGAGTGCCAAATACAATCTTGAAGCGGCCCAGCAAAATCTGGTAGTGATGAAACACAATTTAGACGCGGCAGAGGCAAGGATAGCGGAAGCAAAAGATGCGCTGAGCTATACGACGATAGTATCGCCGATAAACGGAGTAGTAACTCGCGTAAATGCCAAGGTGGGTGAAATGGTGGTGACGGGGACGATGAATAATGCCGGGACGGTGATTATGGAAGTCTCTGACCTGTCGCAGATATTAGTTGTGGCGCAGGTTGACGAAGCGGATATCGGCGAACTGGAAGTCGGCCAGAAGGCGACGGTAAGCATACAGGCGTTTCCAAATATCACATTCAATGGTATTGTTAATGAGATTGCGCTCAAGCACCGATTCAGCGAAAACAATACAAGGTATTACCGCACGGAGATACTGCTCGATAAAGACCCGAACCTTTTAAAACTTTATACAGGGCTAACGGCAGATGTCGATATTGAGACGCGCAAACATATCAACGTAATCAAGGTTCCGAGCCAGGCGGTGGTTGCCAGGGATATCGATAGTCTGCCTTTGGAGATTCGTGATAAATCGCCTGAACTGGACAAGGACAAAAAGTTTGCGCCGGTGGTATTCAGATACATCGACGGTAAAGCGGTTGTAACGCCTGTGAAAATTGGGCAGGGTGACCTGACGCATACGATAATTTTGTCGGGGCTTAAGGCAGGTGACAAGGTAGTCGTGGGGCCTTACAAGATTTTAGACAGTCTCAAGCACGACCAGAAACTGCGTGACGAGCGGGATGTGGAAGCAGAGAACAAGTCAAAAGACAATGCCAGGGGAAAGAAGGGCAAGAGCGACATCAATGAGCCGGCAGGAAAGTAACACAAATGGTAAAGTAATAATCCGGCTGCAGGGGCTCAAGCGGTTTTATCGAGTCGGCGTGGAGGAAATTCATGCGCTTGACGGAGTAGAGTTAGAGGTGCGGGAGAACGAATATATCGCGGTGATGGGTCATTCCGGTTCGGGTAAAAGCACATTAATGAACGTTCTCGGGTGTCTGGACAGGGCGAGCAAGGGCAGCTATGAACTTGACGGAGATGATGTGACACAGTTGAGCGACGCAGAGCTGGCAAATATACGCAACGAGAGAATCGGTTTTGTGTTTCAGTCTTTTGAACTTCTGCCGCAGATGAACGCATTGAAGAACGTGGAGATGCCGCTTCTATATGCGCGTAACGGATGGTTTGGCCGGTCTGCGAGGGCAAAGAAGTCTCTTGAGCGAGTCGGTCTTGGGGACCGGATTAAACACAAGCCGAATCAGCTTTCCGGCGGAGAGAAACAGCGTGTTGCGATCGCACGTGCCCTTGTATGCAATCCGAGCATATTGCTTGCCGACGAACCGACGGGGAATTTGGACAGCAAAACGAGTGAGAATATATTAGACCTTTTTGACGAGCTTCACAGGCAGGGCCAGACGATAGTAATGGTAACGCACGAGAGTGACGTTGCCCAGTACGCCAAAAGAATAATTCGAATGCAGGACGGTCGTATTTGCAGCGACCTGACAACAGAGCAGGACGGGGTCAATCAGTCCCGTCAGGACGATGATTCAGGGGAGGAAACGAAATGAAATGGCTGTTTCTTGCTCCGCTGATGTTTATCCAGCTTGTATATCAAAGCGTGTACCTGGCGATTAGTCAGATATGGGCGAACAAGACACGGTCGATACTGACAACGATAGGAATTGTAATTGGCGTTGCATCGGTAGTCGCGGTTATAGCGGCACTGACAGGATTAAAGGCGAAGATTCTCAGCCAGGTGGAGACGTTTGGGAATAATACTATAATCTTGCAGCCGAGACGGCCTGATACCGGGCCTAAGAAAAATGTTTCTTGGTGGGATGTGAGATTTAAGCCAAAAGAATTTGAAGGGCTTTTGGAGCATTGCCCATCGATAGAGCGATATACCCGGATAAGCGAAGCGGGACAGCAAACGGTTAAATACGGGGAGAAATCTGTAGAGAATGCGCAAGTGTACGGCGTTGAACCAGCCTGGCACGAAATAGAACACAGGACCATAAATATTGGTCGGGGGATATCGGTAATAGATACGGGCCGGAATGTGTGTTTGATTGAGCCGGGACTTCGCGACAAACTCGGTATGGACAAAGACTGCATTGGGGAATCGATTCGAATCGGGTTCAGGAATTTCAGGATTGTAGGGGTGATAGAGAAACGGGCAGACCTTGGAATCGGCGGAGGCGGGCAGGAGCGACACGAAATAATAATTCCTTTTGAAACAACAAGGAAGTTCCGGCAGGAATTCTGGGCATGGGCGCTTGCGGAGAGCAAGTCGCCGGAGGTTCTGGATGAAGGAGTAGCGGAACTGAATTTTTTTCTTCGCCGGACGCGGCAATTAGACCCGGGCGAGCCGGAGACATTCAGAGTTGAATCACTGCAGAGTGCAATCCAGACTTTCAATAACATAGCGATTATGGTAACGCTTGTTGCCGGCGGTGTGGTGGGAATATCATTACTGGTCGGCGGTGTAGGCATTATGAACATTATGCTCGTATCGATATCGGAACGGACAAAGGAAATAGGATTGCGAAAGGCGGTAGGCGCTAAGAGGTCTGCAATATTAACGCAGTTCCTCGTAGAGGCGGTGATACTTTGTTTTGTAGGCGGGTTTGTAGGAGTAGGTTTGGGAAAGCTTTTGACTTTAGCGATAGCACATTCGAATCCGCTGCTCGAAAAAACATATATACCTGCATGGGCAGTGGTACTTTCGTTTGCGTTCGCAGGAACGGTAGGAATATGTTTCGGGATGTTCCCGGCGATAAAAGCTGCGCGTCTGGACCCGATAGAGGCGCTTAGGCATGAATAGAAGTCTTAACTTTTTCTAATAAGGGAATTTATATATGCGGCATTTTAATTACCCATTACTGTACATATTTTATATTTGCTCGCTGGCGATAACCGGCTGCATGGTTGGCCCCGATTATCATCGGCCGCAGGTATCTGTTCCTTCCGACTGGACAGGTACGGCCGGTCAAAATACTGCCGCTATGGATATTGTTCACTGGTGGACGGCATTTAACGAGCCAAATCTTACCTCGTTGATAGAAAGGGCCGTAAAATCAAACCTGGATTTAAAACAGGCAGAGTCGAGGCTTCGCCAGGCTCGCGCGGCACGCCGAGTTGTATCCGCGGGATTATGGCCCTCGCTTAACGCCGGCGGTTCGTATACTCACGCCCATAGTGCTGGTTCTGCTGAATTTTCCGGAATGACAAGCGATTTATGGAGAACAGGTTTGGACGCCGCCTGGGAACTGGACATATTCGGCGGAGTCCGGCGTAATGTAGAAGCGGCCGAGTCGGATATTCAGGCCGCTGTTGAGGATCAAAGAGATGTCATGGTAACTTTAGTCAGTGAGGTGGCGCTAAACTATATTGAACTTCGCAGATACCAGCAGGAAATTGTAATTTCCCGGAACAATCTCAAGGCTCAGCAGCGTTCAGCCGAGCTGACTCGCCAGCGGTTTAACAGCGGATTGATTGGTGCTCTTGATGTCGCCAATGCCGATGCGCAGGTAGGAAACACTGCTTCGCAGATTCCAATGATGGAGGCATCCGCCCGGCAGACCATTTACAGTCTGAGCGTACTGCTTGGCCTCGAACCTGCGGCTTTACTGGAGGAATTATCGCCGACATCCACGATTCCTGTTACTCCTCCCGCTCTGCCAGCCGAACTTCCCTCTGTTCTGCTCCGCCGTCGTCCCGATATTCGCCGGGCCGAAGCTCAGATACACGCCGCGACTGCACGCATCGGTGTAGCCACTGCGGATTTATTTCCCAAGTTCAATCTCACAGCATCGGGAGGCTATCAAAGCAACGCTATGGATACGATGATAAACTCCAGATATGGCTCATGGTCGCTCGGCCCTTCCGTCAGTTGGCAAATTTTCAACGCCGGCAGTGTTCGCGCCAACATCGAAGTCAGGAAAGCTCTTACGGAACAGGCATTACTGGCCTATCAAAAAGCAGTCCTCACGGCTCTTCAGGACGTTGAGAATGCTCTTGTGGCGTACTCCAAAGAACAGCAGCGCAACAAGGCTCTTGAAGATACCGTGACCGCCAATCGCAAGGCGGTGGAACTGGCTACTCAGCTTTATTCACAGGGCCAGACCGAGTTTCTCAGTGTTTTGGACGCACAGCGGTCCCTTTATGCTTCCGAAAATTCTCTGGTACAGAGTACCAGCAACCTGTCGACTGATTTGGTATCGCTTTATAAAGCCCTTGGCGGCGGCTGGGAAGAAGAATCACCAGTTAGTTTTGACGGTGAACCCAATTTACCTGCCAAGTAGATTAAATTTGAGGTGGAATAAATAACAGGTGCGATGAATTAATTATCAGGGGGCTGAAAACAAAAAGACAAACGGAAACGGAGAGCTTCTTGTTTTGCCCTGTCTGCAAATCAGAAATAAACTATAGACGTCTGTTAATCTTTGGATTTAGCTTCGCTAACCTTAACTGTATATCCGCCGCAGTCTTTTCCATCCAGTGCGTCTATTGCCGCTTTAGCCTCGGCATCACTGCTCATCTCGACAAAACCGAAACCCTTGCTCTTGCCGGTCTGGTGGTCGGTAACTATATAAGCTTTTTTAACTTTTCCGAATATAGAAAACAATGTTTCCAGGCTTTCCCGGTCCGCATCAGGACTTATATTTCCAACATATACTTTTTTACCCATGACTATACTCCGTTTGTATTTATCTATGTTCCAAAAAACATTATAACTTAAATTTGTGAGAAATCAAATGGATTAGATATGAGCCGTTCGCACTTGGATAGCGACGCTAACAGCTTAGTTTAGAAGCCGTTCATATAACTGTTGAGTTTTCTTCGCCATAGTTTCGACTGATAGATGTGATTTCACCCAGTTTTATAGTTTTTACATATTGACCCCATTTTTGCATATATCTGTTCAATTGAATTGCATTAGGTAAGCATAGACAGATTTATGTGTTTTGCCCCCAGCTATTTGGTCTTAAAATTTAGCAATCTGGTATCAATATTTTTCCATAATTCCCCTTGACTTTTAGGTCATTACTTAGTAAATTGTTAAAAGATTAACGCTGTTAACAAAATAACAATTACAGGCAAGGATTCGGGTTTATGACCCCTGAAAAGACAATTGAGCGAATAAGTTTGTATAGAAGGGTTGTTGGCGATTTGCTCGTTAAGGGCAAAAACTACGCTTATTCGCACGAAATTGCCAAATTGGCCGATGTTAAAAGCTCTCAGGTTCGGCATGATTTTATGTTTATAGGCACTAATGGAAGGGCCAATGCCGGTTACGACCTGAAGGAGTTGAGGGGGCATATTGAGGATTTTTTAACCGGAGGTAAATCGGACAATTTCTGTATCGTAGGGGTCGGCAATCTCGGCAGGGCTATTTTGGCGTTCTTTCACGCAAGGCATAAAAATATCGTGATTAAAGCAGCATTTGATAAAGACCCCGCGCTGAAGGATAGAGTTATTCAGGGCTGCAGGTGCTATTCGATAGACGTCGCCAATGAGGTAATCAGGAATGAAGAAATTAATCTTGGAATAATTGCGGTCCCTGCGAAGCAGGCCCAGGGAGTTTCGGAAATTCTTCTTGAGGCCGGCATCAGGGGTATAGTTAATTTTGCGCCTGTGCCTTTGAAGTTTAGGCAGGGGATATTTGTTGAAAATGTTGATTTAACAATGTACCTCGAAAAAGCAGCGTTCTTTACGAGGAATGTAAGTAAACTTTTGGAGGTTTAAGTGTCTCAGATAAAAGCAGTTTTAGAGAAATATCCGAACGCAAAAAGGGAAAGCCTTATTCCCATTCTGCAGGATATTCAGGAAGCGTGCGGGTATTTGTCCCGCGAAGTGGTTAATGAAGTTGCTAAGTATATTGACCTGCCGCCGGCGAAAATTTACGGCGTAGCCACCTTTTACAACCAGTTCCGTTTTCAGCCGCTGGGGAAGTATCATGTCATGATTTGCCGCGGTACCGCCTGTCATGTCAAAGGATCCCAGAAAGCCCTCGATATGGTGGTCAAGGTCCTGGGTATCCAGCCGGGTCAAACCACGCGCGACGGTTTGTTCAGCCTCGGCGTTGTGGCTTGTATGGGTGCCTGCGGATTGGCACCGGTAGTAAATATCAATGGTGAATTTTATGCCAAAGTAACCCCAAAGAAATTATCCGGCATCATTGCCGAAATCAGGGAGAAGGAGCTGTCCCATGCAAAAAGCTGAAAATACTGAAAAACAAACCGGGAAATATCAGTGCTGGCCCGACGCTCTGCGGCCTTCCAAAGAATTGATAACCAAACTTCAATGCGGACCATTTAAAGGCGCACTGGCAAAAGGCCAGGAGGTATTTGACGAATTGGTCGATACACTGCGTCGGGATAAACTGACTAAACCAGTGGTGTTTGTCGGAGCCGGAACCTGTGGTTTGGGCGCCGGAGCGGGAAAAACCCTCGATGCTATCCGTGAATATTGCAAAACAAAAAAACTCGACGCTGATATTGTGGAAGTGGGCTGTATAGGCTTCTGTTCGGAAGAGCCGATTGTCGATATTAAACTTCCGGGCAGGGCGCGGGTAAGTTTCGGAAACGTAACTGCTGAAGATGTACCCGGACTGTTAGACAAGGCCTGGGTTGGCAAGTTTGACAAGGGCCATCTGCTCGGGCAGTTTCGCAGCGATTGCGACCAGGCATGGCAGGGCGTGCAGTATCTGGATGAACATCCTTTTATGAAACTGCAATGCCGCGTCGTACTTGCCGGCAGCGGTATCATCGACCCAACAAATATCGACGAGTATATCGCCCGGGGCGGATATTCCGCCATGGCCTTGACTCTCAAAAACAAAACCGCCATAGAGTTATGCGATTTGGTCGAGTCCAGCGGACTGCGTGGACGCGGCGGCGGCGGTTTTCCTACAGGGAAAAAATGGAAATTTGCCCTTGGGACAATAGCTGATCAGAAATATCTGGTCTGCAATGCCGACGAAGGCGACCCAGGCGCTTTTATGGATCGTGCCGTTGGAGAAAGTGACCCGCATCGGCTGATTGAAGGTATGATTATCGCTGCCTACGGTATCGGTGCGACCAAGGCTTACATTTATATTCGTGCCGAGTATCCTCTGGCAGTGCAGCGTTTACAGAATGCGATCGAACAGGCCCGTGCATACGGCCTGTTGGGGCATAATATTCTCGATAGCGGCAACGACCTCGATATCGTTATCAAGATGGGTGCCGGTGCTTTCGTTTGCGGCGAAGAGACCGCTCTTTTGAATAGTATCGAAGGCAAACGCGGTATGCCTCGTCCTCGGCCGCCATTCCCGGCAATTTCGGGCCTTTTCGGCAAACCGACAGTTATCAACAATGTTGAAACTCTGGCCAACCTGCCAATGATTATCGAACGCGGAGCCGATTGGTTCAGCGCTATGGGAACCAAGACCAGCAAAGGAACGAAGGTATTTGCCCTGTCCGGTATGGTTAAATGTACCGGACTGGTCGAAGTGCCGATGGGAACTACCCTCAAACAGGTTGTCTATGATGTCGGCGGCGGAATTCCAAATCGCAAACGTTGCAAAGGTGTACAAATCGGCGGACCTTCCGGCGGCTGTATTCCGGAACATCTGCTGAAAATAGAAATTGATTATGAGACAATCAAAACAGTCGGCGCGATTATGGGTTCCGGCGGTCTGGTCGTTCTCGATGAAAATACCTGTATGGTCGATTTGGCCAAATACTTTATGGAATTTATACAGTCTGAAAGCTGCGGAAAATGTATTCCATGCCGCGAAGGCACCAAGCGAATGCTCGAGATTCTCGAAGCAATCACCCGTCCTCGCCGCAAGGAAGACAATAATGACGCGCTGATGCGGTTCCAGGGTGTGGTACAACTGCGTCAGTTGGCAGAGACCATCAAGGCGACATCTTTGTGCGGCCTGGGTCAGACGGCTCCGAATCCGGTGCTGAGCACTCTTAACTGGTTCCGCGAAGAATATGAAGCGCATGTTTTCGACCGTGAGTGTCCTGCAGGGGCCTGCAAAGAATTAGTCGGAGCGCCTTGCCAGAACGGATGCCCGGTAGGCACCGAAGTATGGCGATATGTCGCTCATATCTCCCGCGGTGAGTACACTGATGCTTATCGTGTTATTCGTCGGGCTAATCCTCTGCCGTCTGTTTGTGCACGCGTATGTCATCATCCGTGCGAGACTGTATGCAGGGCGGGAATTACCGGTGGTGAGCCGATTGCAATTCGAACTCTAAAACGATTTATCGTGGATAAGATTGACCCGTCTGTATGGAAAGAACCTGTAAGACCGGCAGATGAAAAATCCGCTAAAATCGCAATTATCGGTTCGGGCCCGACAGGTTTGGCAGCGGCCGAAGCACTTTCTGTTGCAGGTCACAAGGTAACGATATTCGAGCGCGAATCCAAAGCCGGCGGTATGCTGGTCAGCGCGATTCCTGCTTATCGTCTGCCTCGCAAACTTCTGCAGAAAGAAATTGACGCTTTGCTGAATCAAAACATCGAAATAAAATACAACACAGCGCTGGGCCGCGATATCACACTTGACGGACTTTTAGCTGACGGCTACAAGGCGGTTCTGCTGGCGCTTGGTTCTTATAAGAGCCTTCAATTAGGCCTGCCTGATGAAAATGTCAGCGGCGTAGTCCCCGGCATGAAATTCCTCAAGACTTATAATTTGCGGAACAGGTCGCTGGCGAAAGGCAGAGTCGGAATTATCGGCGGCGGAAATTCCGCTATCGATGCCGCACGCGTCGCAATTCGCCAGAAAAATGTGGATAGCGTTACCGTGTTTTATCGTCGGACACAGGCTGAAATGCCTGCATTCGCCGAGGAAATCGAAGCCGAATTGGCCGAAGGCGTTAAGCTTAAAACGCTGGTTGCACCGGCAGGGATTATTTCTAAAGATGGAAAACTGACAGGCGTTCGGTTTATTCGCAACGAACTTGGCGATCCCGATATGAGCGGCAGGCCGAGACCGGTTCCTATCAAGGGGTCTGAGTTTGATGTGCCTATGGATACCCTGATTGTGGCGATAAGCGAACAGCCGTATACACGCGGTATGCAGTCGCTGAATCTTACAAAATGGGGCACTGTTACTATCAATGAAGAAAACTTCATTACCAGCCGACCGGGAGTTTTCGCGGCGGGCGATGTTGTTTCGGGACCTGCGACAGTAATAGCGGCTTTAGCGACCGGTAAGAGCGCCGCGGGTATGATTGACCGTTACGTTCGCGGCCGTAATATGAAGGTTATTCAAAAAGTTCGGATGCCATCGGTTTATATCGAACCGGCGCAAATGGACGACGAAGAAGCGATGGATACCAAACGCGTTGAACCGCCGCACCTGGATATCGAATGCCGTTGCGGCAACTTCCATGAAGTCGAAATGGGCATAACTGAAGAACAGGCCATTTGTGAAGCGCGTCGCTGTCTGCGTTGTGATCTGGAGTTTACTCAGCCCGAATAATATACTATATACAAAATAGAATGAGGTCTTAGATATGTTTAATATAGAAATTGATAATCGAAATGTACAAGCCAATGACGGCGAAACAATCCTTGCTGTTTGTAAACGGGAAGGCATCAGGATTCCCACCCTGTGCTTTATCGAAGGGCTGGCTCCCAGCGGCGCCTGCCGAATGTGTATCGTGGAAGTGGAAGGTTTCCCGGGTCTAATTCCCTCCTGTTCCTATCCGGTAAAAGAGGGTATGAAGGTGAAAACCTCAACCCCAAAAGTTCTCAATGCCCGCAGGACTATCGTAGAATTGCTTTTGAGCGACCACCCCGATGATTGTCTCTATTGTCTGCGTAACGGACAGTGCGAACTGCAAAAGCTTGCCAGCGATATGGACGTGAAACGGCTTTCCTTCAGCAAAGTGAAAACAAAACGTCCCACCGATGTCTCCAGTCCGTCGATTATTCGCAATCCCGAGAAGTGCATCCTTTGCGGCAAGTGTGTCCGTGTATGCGAAGAAGTTCAGGGCGTTTCAGCGATTGATTTCATCGGTCGCGGCTGCAAGGCTTTTGTTGGAACCGCCTTCGACAGCGGCCTGAATGTTTCGACCTGCATCAATTGCGGTCAGTGCATTATGGTTTGTCCGACGGGCGCTCTGACCGAACGGTCGTATGTCGATGAAGTCGCTGCCGCATTGGCGGATCCCGACAAGTATGTCGTTGTTCAGCACGCACCATCGATTTCTGTAACTCTGGCAGAAGAATTCGGCGTCAAACCCGGTAAAGATGTTGACGGCCAAATGGTTACCGCATTACGGAGGCTGGGTTTCAAGCGTGTATTTGATACCTCTTTTTCGGCGGATTTGACCATTATGGAAGAAGGTTCTGAATTGGTTCACCGGATTAAGACCGGCGGAAAACTGCCGATGATGACAAGCTGTTCACCCGGATGGATTAAATTCGTCGAACAGTTTTATCCCGATATGCTCGAAAATGTCTCGACATGCAAGAGTCCACAGCAAATGATGGGCGCACTGATAAAGAGCTTTTTTGCCCAGCGAGAAAAGCTGGATCCGAGCAAAATCGTAAGTGTTTCGATAATGCCCTGCACGGCCAAGAAATTTGAGTGCCAGCGCCCGGAAATGGCGGTAGATTATGTCCCTGATGTGGATTATGTGCTAACGACTCGTGAACTGGCCCAGCTTTTCCGCAGATATGGCCTGGAACTGGGTGCTATGACTCCGGATACCGCTGATACTCCTTTCGGTGAAAGAACCAGTGCCGGTAAAATTTTCGGTGCCACCGGCGGTGTGATGGAAGCTGCGATTCGCAGTGCCTATTTTCTGCTTACCGGACAGGAATATCCGGAAGAGAAAATTCCTGCCATTCGCGGCCTCAAGGGACATAAGGAAGTTAAACTTAAAATTGGCGAACTGGAAGTCGGAGCGGCTGTGGTAAGCGGACTGGGTAATGCCCGTAAACTGCTCGATGAAATTAAGGCAGGCAGGAAAGATATCCATTTCATCGAGGTTATGACCTGTCCGGGCGGCTGCATTTCCGGCGGCGGCCAGCCGATTGGTACCGATGCCGAAGCCGTGAAAGGGCGTTTGCAGGCTCTCTACCTGATTGACCGGGACGACCGGGTTCGGGCAAGCCATCACAATGAATCTGTTGGGCGGCTGTACCGTGAATTTCTGGGCGAACCACTCGGCAAGGTAAGTCATCACCTGCTGCATACACATTACAAAAAACGCGATATTATGGTATAAATATCCGGAGGGAATTTTCCCTTGCCGGATACTAAGAATTAGGAGCGACTATGACCGTATTAAAAAAAGTTCTCGTTGTCGATGACGACCCGGATATCCTCGACCAGGTGGAGATGGTTCTCAAGGCCAATGGCTATGATGTAGCCACTGCGAACTCAGCCGCCAATGGCGAAGAGTTTTTAATTTCCACCCAGCCCGATATAGTAATTTTGGACCTTATGATGGAACAGATGGATTCCGGATTTGTCCTGTGCCATCAAATCAAAAAAATGTATCCGAATATGCCCATCATCATGCTGACGGCGGTTCGTTCCTCAACAGGGCTTGGCTTTGATGCCAAAAGCCCGGAGGCGAAATCCTGGATTAAGGCGGATTGTATTCTCGACAAACCCGTACGAACCGAAGAGTTGTTGAACTCTGTGCGAAAATTGCTTCAGGTTTGATCGAATCCCCGCTCAGAATCATGGCTTAACCTACGGGCAACCGAGACAGAACCTGCTGACAGAGGACAGAAGCAGCGAAAGAAATCAGGTTGTAAGATAGGTGATTTTAAATGAGAGACAGCAGTAATAAACCTTTGGTAACGACGCTGGGCGAGCGATGCAGGATATGCTATACCTGCGTAAGAGAATGTCCGGCCAAGGCAATCAGGATTGCAAACGGACAGGCGGAGGTTATTGCCGAAAGATGTATCGGATGCGGAAATTGCGTTCGGGTGTGCAGCCAGAAAGCCAAGCAGATTCTTGATTCAAAACAGAAGGTTTACGAACTGTTAAAATCTAACTCCAAAACGGCGGTGATACTGGCGCCGAGTTTTCCGGCGGAATTTGTCGAATTTAAATGTGAAGAGCTTGTAGGAATGATTCGCAGCCTCGGCTTTGATTATGTCAACGAGGTAGGTTTCGGAGCCGACCTGATTGCGGATAGATATAACAAGCTGCTGGACGAAAGCGGACCGAACTGTAAATATATCGCTACGAGCTGTCCTGCGATTATAGCGTATGTTGAAAAATACCATCCCGATTTGGTTGGAAATCTGGCACCAATAGTTTCCCCGATGGTTGCGACGGCAAAAGTACTTCACCAGATATACGGTGAAGATTTAAGGGTAGTTTTTGTTGGGCCGTGCATTGCCAAAAAGGGAGAAATCACGAGCGTTAATATGGACAGCGAAGTAGATGCAAGCCTGACGTTTATTGAACTGCGGGAGATGCTCGAAGCGGAACTGGGCAGCGAAAAAGCACAAAACAGTATGTTTGATGAACCGCTTGCCGGCGTCGGCGCGATATTTCCAATCAGCAGAGGATTATTTCAGTCTGCCGGTATCGAGGAAGACCTTGTGAGCGGGAAAATTGTCGCGGTTGAAGGCGGCAACAGTTTTGTCGATGCCTTCAAGGAATTCGAAAGCGGAGATATGAATGTTCGGCTACTGGAAGTGCTTGCGTGTAACGGCTGTATAATGGGGCCGGGCATTTCGAATAAAAAACCTCTGTTTAACAGGCGGGCATCTGTCAGCAGTTACGTTCAGGAGAAGATGAGTAATTTCGACAGGAAAAAATGGGAGAAAAATGTAAAGCGGTTTGAAAATCTCGACCTTTCGAGAAAATTTTCTGCTTATGACCAGCGGATTAAGCTGATACAGGAAGACGACCTTGAACATATTTTAGTGCGGATGGGCAAATACACAGCGGAGGATGAGCTTAATTGCGGAGCCTGCGGTTATAATACCTGCCGTGAGCACGCATTGGCGATATGGAAAGGACTGGCCGAAAGTGAAATGTGCCTGCCTTATTCGATTGAACAGCTCCACAAGACCATCGAGGATTTGGCGAATTCCAATAATCAGCTTGCGAATACGCAGGAAGCGCTGATGCAGTCTGAAAAGCTTGCGAGTATGGGGCAGCTTGCCGCCGGTGTCGCCCATGAAATTAATAATCCGCTCGGCGTGGTTCTGATGTATGCGCATTTACTGCTGGAAAAATACCGTGACGATATACTGCTGAAAGACGATTTGCGTCTAATTGCCGAACAGGCCGACAGGTGCAAGAAAATTGTCGGCGGCCTGCTGAATTTCGCCAGGAAAAACAAGGCGATTCTGCAGCCTGCGGATATTTATGAAATTATCGATAAGTCCATACAGGCCGTGCCAAACGAAAAAGGCGTCGAAATCATGGTTGAAAATACGCTTGAAGACAGAATCGCCGAACTCGACAGTGAACAGATGAGCCAGGTTTTCAGTAATCTGGTTGCTAACGCGATTGCAGCGACGGGAAAAACAGGACTGATAACGATAACAATCGGCGGCGATAATAAAAATCTGAATATAAAGGTTATCGATTCCGGAACCGGTATTCCAAAAGAAAATATTTCCAAGATATTCGAGCCTTTCTTTACGACCAAACAGATAGGAGATGGTACCGGGCTTGGACTTGCGGTCGCTTATGGCATCGTCAAAATGCACAGGGGCGATATAGAAGTCGAATCTAATGCCGACCCTAAAAAGGGTTCGACAGGAACAACCTTTACGGTTATTTTGCCGAGAAGAAAGACGAATGGTTTTCAATAACAGGCTTTTAGGGGATTAATTGTGGAAGAATTATTTAAAGTTCTTGTTGTCGATGACGAAGCCGGGATGCGGTCGGGAGTAGCGAGGGTTTTGAATGATTACAGCATTAATTTGCCTGAAATAAAATCTGAAGTCAGATTTGAAGTGATAGAAGCAGTGAGCGCTGAAAGCGGGCTGGAGATGATAGAATCACAGCATCCTGATATTCTGTTTCTTGACCATAAACTGCCCGGAATGAGCGGCCTTGAACTGCTGAGTAAAATCGCGGAAAAGAAAATTGATGTGTTGACCGTGATGATTACGGCTTACGCTTCGCTGGAAGCAGCGGTTGAGGCAACGAAGAACGGCGCATATGATTTTCTTGCCAAGCCTTTCTCTCCCGGGGAGCTTAAGCATATGATTCGCAAAGCCGCCGGCAGAATTATTTATAAACGTCAGGCTAAAAATCTGTCTGAAGAAAAGAAAAGGGTTCGTTTCCAGTTTATTTCAGTACTTGCTCACGAGCTTAAGTCTCCGCTTGCGGCGATACAGGGTTATTTGAATATTGTCAATGACAGGGTTTTGGGCAATGAACTTGGCGCTTATGATAATGTGATTAACAGAAGCCTGATTCGGCTCGAAGGAATGAAAAAACTGATATTTGACCTGCTGGATATGACTCGGATTGAGTCTGAGCAGAAAAAGCGGGACTTTACTGATATTAATCTTTGTGAACTTGCCAAAAAGTCGGTTGAAACCTGTATTTTGACCGCGAAAGAGCGGAACATCGCCGTTAATCTTGAGGTTAAGAATGATTTAACGATGAAGGGCGATGTTTTCGAGATTGAAATTATATTGAATAACCTGATATCAAATGCGATTAAATACAATAACGATAGCGGGAAAGTTGACATCAACATAAGTACGAATAGAGAACGGATTGTTATAAAAGTCAGCGATACCGGCATCGGGATGAAAGAAGAAGAAATAAACAAACTATTTAAGGACTTCGTGAGGATAAAGAACGAAAAAACAAGAAATATCCTCGGAAGCGGCCTTGGGCTTTCAACCGTTAGAAAGCTTGCGGAACTATATAACGGGAAAGTAACAGTTGAAAGCGAATTTTCCAAAGGCAGCACTTTTACTGTCGAACTTTTGAGGGATTCGCAGGAATTTTTGAAAGAAGAAAATGAATCGTCAGGAAATAATATCCCGGTTAAAACAGAAAAACCATTCTGAACTTGGAAAGCTGTGGGATTTCGCCGACCGAATCCGAAAAGAAAATGTCGGCGAACAAATACATCTCAGGGGCCTGATTGAGTTTTCAAACATTTGCAGCAGGAAATGTCTCTATTGCGGCATAAACGCGGGCAACAGTAAATTACAGCGTTACCAGATGACTAAAGAAGAAATTCTCGAATGTGTCCAAGCAGCCTGTAAACTCGGATATGGAACGGTTGTTCTGCAAAGCGGTGAAAATAAAAGGCTGGATGTAAATTTTCTGGCGGACGTTATAAGAGAAATTAAGGAAACAACCGGCCTTGCGATTACTTTGAGCGTTGGCCAGTGGGACAGGGAAGTTTATAAACTGTGGAAGCAGGCGGGGGCCGACAGATTTCTTCTGAGATTCGAGACAAACGACGACGAATTGTATCGAAGGCTTCATCCTGACAGTAAAAATGGGGTAGAAGAACGATTCGAGGCGTTAAAATTACTAAAAGAGCTTGGTTATGAGGTCGGAAGCGGTGTAATGATTGGCCTGCCCGGCCAAAGCTATGAAAGCCTTGCGGACGATTTACTCGAATTCAAAGAACTCGACCTGGATATGATAGGTGTCGGGCCTTATATTAAACACGAGAATACTGAACTTGACAGAAATATGCAGGCATTCCTGCTTGGTTCAGAAAATCAGGTGCCGGCAACTGAGGAAATGGGTTATAAAGTTTTCGCACTGGCCAGGATTTTGTGCCCGAAAGCAAATATACCGGCGACTACGGCACTGGCGACACTCAATCCTGAAAATGGTTATGAAAAGGCGCTTGCCTGCGGGTGCAATGTGGTTATGCCGAATATTACGCCGATAAAGTACAGGCAATTTTACAATTTATACGAAGGCAAAACCTGCCGGCAGCATTTAGATTTCGATATGGCTATAAAACAAAGAATCGAAAAAATCAGCCGAATGGCAGGGAGCGGAAAGGGAGTCTCGCTCAGATTTCTGGAAAGAACGGAAAGCGGGGCAAAAATATGATAAAAGAAAAAACATTCAGCAGTACCGTAAAAGATTTCATCGATGATGATTATCTTCGCAGACTGATTGATGAGGCAAAACCGGATAAAGAAGCGGTCAGGGCAATTATAGCGAAAAGTCTCAACAAGCAGGCGCTGACAGTCGAGGAAACGGCGGTGCTTTTAGCTGCAGACAAAAAATTAACTGAAGAGATTTTTGCCGCGGCCCGGCAGTTAAAAAAAAATGTGTATGGAAACAGAATAGTCCTGTTCGCTCCTTTCTATATTGGCAATAAATGTATAAACGATTGCAAATATTGTGCTTTTCGGGTTTCCAATAAAGAAGCAATCAGGCGTACACTCAGCAGCGAGGAAATAATTGAACAGGTTGAGGCCCTTGAAAATGCCGGTCATAAACGGCTGATACTGGTTTTCGGTGAGCACAAGGAATATGACGCGGATTTTATAGCTCAATGCGTGCGGAATGTTTACAGCGTTAAAGTCGGCAACGGCGAAATTCGCAGGGTCAATATAAATGCCGCTCCATTGGATATTGAAGGATATAAAAAGGTTAAAAAGGCCGGCATCGGAACGTATCAGATTTTTATGGAGACCTATCATCACGAAACTTATGAGCAAAACCATCCGGTAACAACCATGAAAGGTGATTATTTGTATCGGCTCGATGGTTTGAGCAGGGCGTTCGAGGCCGGCTGCGACGATGTCGGAATCGGTGCGCTGTTCGGGTTGTATGACTGGCGGTTTGAAGTTCTCGGTCTTGTCAGCCATTCTCTATTTTTGCAGAAAAGTTACGGAGTCGGGCCGCATACGATTAGTTTTCCGAGAGTTCAGCCTGCCGCGGGTGTGAACATCGACAAAAAATGGATGGTCAGCGATTATGAATTTACGAAACTTGTCGCGATATTGAGACTTGCGGTTCCATATACCGGCCTGATTTTGACGGCACGTGAAAGTCCGGCTTTGCGAAGGGAGATGATGGGCTTCGGCGTTTCGCAGATTGACGCGGGAAGCAGAATTGAGATTGGCGGATATACGGAATTCGGCGATGCGCAGGTTATGGAACGCGAACAGTTTGTGCTTGGCGATATTCGCAGCCTTGACGATGTGATGAAAGAACTTATTGAAGATGATTTTGTTCCGAGTTTCTGTACTTCCTGTTACAGGCTGGGACGTACGGGCGAGCATTTTATGGAGTTTGCGATACCCGGCTTTATAAAAAAATTCTGCCAGCCGAACGCGCTGACTACCCTTATGGAATATCTTGTCGATTACGCATCTGATGAAACAAAAGAGGCGGGCTTGAAACTTATTGAAGCCGAGCTTGATAAGATGAAAGATGAAAAAATAAAA
The DNA here is from genome assembly GCA_041652575.1 of Phycisphaerae bacterium. Taxonomy (NCBI): domain Bacteria; kingdom Pseudomonadati; phylum Planctomycetota; class Phycisphaerae; species Phycisphaerae bacterium. Next base: position 81,743 of record JBAZHC010000013.1, read on the forward strand.
GAGCAGGTCAAAGAACGGCTGCAAAAGATTAAACAAACCAACCAAAGGGATATGTATTTTTAAAATGAATCTGCGCAAAGAAAAAGACCTTATAGGTGAAATGGAAATACCGGCCGATGCCCTATACGGTATTCATACGGCAAGGGCGATGGAGAATTTCCCGCTTGCGCTGCGGCCGGTGCATAAAAAGCTTATTTCAGCGTTTGGCGCAGTAAAACTTGCGTGCGCGAAAACCAATCACGAATTAAAAAGCTGGGATGATAAAAAATATTCTGTAATTCAGCAGGCCTGTCTGGAAATGATTGCCGGCAAACTTGACGAGCATATAAAGGTCGATGCTCTTCAGGGCGGGGCGGGGACGAGCACGAATATGAATGTTAACGAAGTGCTTGCGAATCGCGCTTTGGAAATTCTCGGTAAAAAGGCGGGCGATTACGATGTCATTTCGCCAATCGACGATATTAATCTTCATCAGTCAACTAACGATACTTATCCAACGGCTTTAAGAGTCGCGGCTCTGTGGGAGCTTACGGAGCTTGAGGGTGAAATTGTTGTTTTGCTCGAATCTTTTCAGCAAAAGGAAAAACAATTTGCCGATATTGTAAAACTTGGCAGGACACAGCTTCAGGATGCCGTTCTTACGACGCTTGGGCGGCAGATGAGCGCCTATGCCGAGGCGATAGGACGCGACAGGTGGCGGATTTATAAATGCGGAGAACGTTTGCGGGTTGTAAATCTCGGCGGTACGGCTATTGGAACGGGGCTGGGTGCGCCGAGAAAATATATCTTTCGTGCCGTTGAACATCTCAAGGATATCGCGAAACTGCCGCTTTGCAGGGCGGAAAATCTTATTGAAGCGACGCAGAATACGGATGTGTTCGTTGAAGTCAGCGGAATTCTTAAAGCTCTCGCTTCGAATCTGCTAAAAATTTCAACTGATTTGCGAATTATTTCGAGCGGACCAGACGGCGGAATCGGTGAGATTGTTCTGCCGGCAAGGCAGGCGGGTTCTTCGATTATGCCGGGCAAAATAAATCCTGTTATCCCGGAGGCGGTTTCGCAGGCGGCGATTGCGGTTATGGCAAACGATTCAGCGATTACACAGGCCTGTTCAGCGGGTAATCTCGAATTAAATCAGTTTATGCCGCTTATTGCAGATGCAATGCTGACGAATATACAATTATTGACGAATGCGTGCAGAATATTTGCCAAATTATGCATAAGCGGAATCGAGGCAAACGAAAAACGATGCAAACAAAACGTCGAGACTTCGACGGCGATTATTACTGCGCTTGTTGAAAAAATCGGTTATAAAATGTCGCAGGAAATCGCAGCAGCCGCTAAAAATGAGAATAAAACTATTCGACAAATTGTTATTGAACGCGGAATTATAAGCGAGGAAGAATTTGACGGTTTAATTTCTCCGCAGAAAGTAACAATGCTCGGCAGTGCGGATACTACGGAGAAAAAATGACCGGCACTCCGAAATCTCTGCGTTTACACATTGGCATATTCGGCAGGCGAAATGTTGGGAAGTCGTCGCTGCTGAACGCGATTACTCGTCAGCAGGTTTCGATTGTTTCGGAAGTCGCAGGCACGACGACAGACCCTGTGGAAAAGCCGATGGAGCTTTTGCCGATTGGGCCGGTGCTTTTTATCGATACGGCAGGAATCGACGATGCCGGGGCGCTTGGAGATTTGCGTATAAAGAAGACGAAACAGATTTTTGACCGGACAGAGCTTGGTGTAATTGTAAGCGATAACGGCAGGTGGGAGAATTTTGAACAGGGTATTTATGACGAGCTTTGCAGCAGAAAAACTCCTGTAATAGCTGTATTCAATAAGACTGATATTGCTCCATGCCGACAGGCTGCAATCGATAAGCTTAAATCAATGAATATTCCGATTGTGCAGACAACTGCGAATCAGCAAAAAGGCATAGTGGAATTTCGCCAGGCATTGATTAATACAGTGCCGGAAGATTTCATCAGTAATTCGACTATTATGGGCGACCTTGTCGGACCGGGGGGCTTGGCGGTTCTTGTTGTTCCGATAGATAAAGAGGCGCCGAAGGGCAGGCTGATTGCGCCGCAGGTTCAGTGCATACGCGATATACTTGAAATGGACGCTTATTGTGTGGTTGTGAAAGAACGCGAATTGTGCGATGTGCTGAAAAGGCTTGAGAACCAGAGGCCGAAAATCGTTGTTACGGATTCGCAGGCTTTTCTTAAAGTCGCAGGCGATACTCCGGACGATATTCCTCTTACTTCTTTTTCGATACTATTTGCCAGATTCAAAGGCGACCTGAATGAATTTGTCAACGGAGCTTTGGCAATCGAGAAATTGAAGCCTGATGATAAAATTCTTATCACCGAGTCATGTTCGCATCATCCTATCGCGGAAGATATTGGAAGGGTCAAGATTCCGCGATGGCTGACGCAATATGTCGGCGGGAAACTGGCGTTCGATATTTACCAGGGAAATGATTTTCCGGAAAATCTGGCAGATTATAAACTTGTTATACAATGCGGCGGGTGCATGACGAACAGAAGACAGGTGCTTTCGAGAATAGAACATTGCCGAAAAGTAGGTGTTCCTGTGACAAATTATGGAGTTGCGATAGCGTATATACTTGGTATATTTGAGCGGGCACTTAGGCCTTTTGCCGGCAGTCTGGATTATTTTATGAGGAAAGGACAGTAGTATGGCGAAAAAAATCGTTATTCTTGCGATAGACGATGATTCTGATGTGCTCAACGCCCTGAGAATTATTCTCGAAGCCAACGGTTTTGAGATGGTCGAGGCGTATTCTGCAGAGGAAGGATTGGCCAAATATAAGGAATCGAATCCCGATTTTATCCTGGTGGATTTGATGATGGAAGAAGTCGACGCCGGGCTGAATTTCGTCAGGGAAATCCGCTGCTTAAATAACAAGGCTCCGGTTTATATGCTTTCGAGTGTAGGCGATAATCTTAGTCAGACTACAAGCTATATTGAGCTGGGTCTGGATGGCGTTTTGCAAAAGCCTGTAAACAATGACACGCTTTTGAAAATAATTCGGACAAGAGTTAATTCCTGATATACTATTTTATAGTAAATTCAAAAAGGAGTATTTATTTCGGTTTCTCAAGACCTTCCACTACTGCGCCGCTTTCGAGTATGAACGGCGGACCTTCCTGCGTTTCAATTTTCACATTTTTAAGAGTCACTTTGGCGTTACGAATCGTTAAACCCTTCGGCGCCGTAATATGAACGTTTTCCAGCACAACATCTGTTATGGGCCACTCCGGCAGGCCGACTATAATACCGGCACTTTTGGGACTGGTAGCCGTAAGGTTTGAGATTTTAATTTTGCTGTATTTTGGCGTCGAGTCGGTGACCGGCTGTGCCGTATCTTCCTTCGGGATTTTAGGATAGTACGCAGTAATATTAATCGGAGTTTTCACATTTTTCATCGTGAGGTCGCTATAAGTAATGTTTTCGACAATGCCGCCTTTTCCGCGGGTTGATTTAATCCTGAGTCCGCTTTCTGTATTTTCGAATGTGCAGTTTTTAACGGTCATATTCTGCACACCGCCGATAGTTTCACTGCCTATGGACATTCCGTGACCGTGAAAAAAATTACAGCCTGTAACATTAATATATTGGCAGGCGGCATTTGGATGGGCGAGGTCGGGACGGCCTGATTTCATTACGATGTTATCATCGCCGGTGTCGATGACGCAATCGGTAATGGTGACATAACGGGAAGCACTGGGGTCGATAGCGTCTGTATTTGGCGAATCATCAGGGGCCGTTATCGTTACTCTTGCAATTTCCACATCCTCACAATTTCGGGGGATAATATGGAAACTTGGCGAATTGGTCAGCGTAACGTCTTTGATTCGCACGCCAACGCAGTTATTTAAAACCACCAAACGCGGACGTTTTCCTGTCTCCGGCTGTTTGGCTTTTTTTGCCGCTCGGACAGGTTCCCACCATCTGGCACCGGAGCCGTCAATTGTGCCTTTGCCGCTTATGGTTATGTTTGTCAGGTTATTGCCGTTTACAAATTCCAAAGGATCATTGCTACTTTTGTTTTCTGTGTTCACGAAATCGTTTGGGTCGTCTGTTGCTTTTAAAATTGCACCCTCGTCAAGCTGAAGTGTGATATTACTTCTAAGAAAAACAGGCTTGCTCAGATATGTTCCTGCTGTTAGACGAACCGTGCCGCTGCCGGCTTTGCCGCATTCATCAATCGCTTTTTGTATTGCTTCTGTGTCGAGTGTTTTGCCGTCGCCTTTGGCGCCGAAATTACGGATGTCGAGAATTTTTGCTTCAACTTTATTTGAGTCAGCGACAGGATCTTTGCGGAAGCAGGGTTTTAGTTCCGGTGCGATACGGACAAGTTCTTCAACGACCAGCCGGGCAAACTCTACACTGCCTTTAGCGTTGAGATGAGTATTATCGACCTGATTATTGTCCTTGACGGGGCTTAGCTCGATACATTTTTCCTTACATAGCTTTTCGCATAGTTCTTTACTGCTTGCGTGAAGGTCAATTAGCGGAACGTTTTTCTCTTTGGCGATTTGTTTGACTGCTTCGACATAAGGTACCAGGCTTGAATTGATTTTACCGTTTCCGGATTTGTCCCATTGCCTGCGAACAAGCGAGGTAACCAAAATCGGCTTTGCGCCAATAGCGCGAGCTTCGTCCACATAACGAGTCATATATTCACGATAAGTAGTATTTGGCTCTGTCGAACGTTCGGGGCCTTTGCCGGGTTCATCGTTATGGCCGAACTGAATTAAATAATAATCGCCTTTGAGTTCCAAAGCCTGGGCCCAGCGATTTTCGGCGATGAAACTTTTTGAGCTTCTGCCGCCGGCCGCTGTATTGACACATTCTGCCTTGTCGGTGAGAAATTGCCTGAAACCAAGTCCCCAGCCGGACTTGTCTGTAACCGTAGAATCGCCAACGAGAACAATTCGTACCTTATGCACATTAACATCCTGCACAGGTTTAGCGTCTTTTTCAGCTGCGAAGCCGGTTAAATGAAAAATACAAACGGCTAAAACTAATCCTATAATTTTTTTGCAGTTCATAAACATATCCCTTCACTGAAAGCAGAATGATGTTATCTAAGGTTCAAACACAAAAACCCGTTTTTAACAAACGAATATTTTGAAACCAAAAGTTCCAAAACGCGCAACGTCAAAGATGTTATTATTACCTTATATACCCCAATCCATTATAGATTGCAATATGCCGTAAATATTATTAAAATGACGTCTATGGAATGTCTTAGCGGCTGATTTCTAAACAGTTTATAATGATAATTAGAACAGGAGTTGAGATGGCAGATAAAGAAACGGATTTGACAATCGAGCCTGAAGGATTAAACGAGTTTGAACGCCGACCTGTACCCCAAAGCGCATTATTAAGATTCAAGGATTTTATCGGTATGTATGCGGGGGAACATTGCGCAGGAACTGAACTGATGATTGGGCCGCTTTTTGTCGCTGCGGGCGTAAGCGCGTTCGATTTGATATTCGGTTTGCTTTTGGGTAACGCACTGGCGGTTTTAAGCTGGACGTTCCTTTGTGCTCCTATCGCGACACGTTCACGTCTGACGCTTTATTATCAGTTGGAGAAAATTTGCGGCAAGAAACTGGTAGTATTATACAATTTCGCCAACGGCATTATGTTTTGTTTTCTTGCAGGCTCAATGATTACAGTAGCCGCGACTGCTATAGGAGTCTGGTTCGAATTCAGGATGCCCGGCCTGAACGACCTCTATCCGAACAGCTTCGGCTGGGTTCTTGCCGTTTTCGCTGTTGGAGCATTAATTTCCGTCGTTGCCGCTTATGGTTATAAAATCGTTTCCAAAATCGCCAACATTGCGGCCCCCTGGATGCTGCTGGTTTTCTTCGTTTTTGGAATTGTAGGCTTAAAACAATTCATCAGCGTAACTGGCGCACAGATTAATGGCTTGTCCGACCTTTGGACTCTTGCCAATACTCAGATATGGAAGGGCGGCGCTGCGCTGCCCGGACAGGTCAAATTCACCTTCTGGCATGTAACCTTTTTCGCCTGGTTCTGCAATATGGCTATGCACATTGGGATGTCGGACCTTTCTATTTTCCGCTATGCGAAAAAATCCTGGTATGGCGTGGCTTCCGGTTCGGGAATGTATCTTGGCCATTTCTTTGCGTGGATTGCCGCTTCGATACTTTATGCCTATCAGCTCCATATAAATCCTGAGAATACGGATGTTCTGCCCGGGCCGATGGCTTACAGGGCTGCGGGCATCACAGGTCTTATTTGCGTAATTATCGCCTGCTGGACGACGGCCAATCCCACCATTTACAGGGCAGGTCTCGCGTTTCAGGCTATAATACCGAAAAGTTCGAGATTTGCCGTAACAATCGCAACAGGATTAATAGCTACAGTTGCCGGTATGTTTCCTGCGATAGCGATGAAGCTTCTCAATTTCGTCGCACTATATGGGATGCTGCTGATGCCGATGGGTGCCGTGATTTTTGTAGATTTCTGGCTCCTGAAAAAATTTGGCCTGCGCAGCAATTATGCCGAGATAAGTAAAAAAACTTTTAACTGGGCCGCTGGCCTGAGCTGGTTTGTAACGCTGGGAGTCTGCTGGTGGCTGGTGATATATGGCGGCGTTCAGATATTTTTCGTAAGTCTGCCGGGCTGGTTTATTACAGCAATTTTATATGTTGTGCTGAGCAAAATATATCAGAAGAAGGTTTATGGGCATTTAACTGCGGAGGCAAGCTGAAATATGACTAATCAGATTTTTAAAATAATCTCGTTTCTGGCTCTTGTCATTTTGATACTGCCGTCGTTTATGTACTTTGCCGACAAGATGAATCTTGACCAGGTTAAAAATGCAATGCTGGCGGCTACTGTTATCTGGTTCGTTGCCGCAAGCCTGTGGATGTGGAAAAGTAATTCGGTATAATGCTATCTCACCATAACTTGGCCGGAGTCGACAACGAGAGTTTGTCCGGTAATAACTCTCGACTGGTCGGATGACAGGAAAATCACGGCGTCCGCGATATCCTGACCTTTGATTTCAACGCCGAGAATCGTTTTGTTCACATAATATGGAATGACCTCTTCGGGCCTGATGCCGTATTTTTTTGCGCAGATTTTAATATATTCCGGATTCCATATTTTTGAACCTTCGAAAACATTTCCCGGACAAATTGAATTCACACGTATTCCGTATTTGCCCAGTTCCATCGCCCAGCCTCTGGCCATATGTATTTCGCCTGCTTTGGTCGCGTTATAAGGCGTGTTGTTTTTGCTGGCTTCCAAACCTGATTTTGAGCTTAAGTTTATTATGCTGCCGCCGATGCCCTGGGCAATCATTATTTTCGCGGCATATTTTGCCATCAGCAGATAACCGGTCAGATTTATTTCCAGTGCCAGCCGCCATTTATCGGCGGGCATATCCACCAGCGAATATGCCGGTGCGATACCGGCCGCGTTGACAAGAATATCGAGTCCGCCGAATTCGTCCATTATTTGACTGAAAGCATTTTTAACGCTGGATTCATCAGTCACATTACACACAGCGACAATAACTTCAGCGGAAGGAAGCTCTTTTAATATTTCGCTTTTTGTCTGCTGCGCCGCTGCTGAGTCAATATCGGCCAGTGTCACAAAAGCTCCTGCTTTTGCAAGACCGATAGCGATACTTTTTCCAAGTCCGCTTCCGGCACCGGTAACAACGGCAATTTTATCTTTTAATTGGCCGTCATTTGTATTGCCTGCGGCTTTCTGACGAAAAGCTTCCGATTCCCAGTTATTGACAAAATCTATTTCCCGCCTGCGGAGCGGCTTGATGCCGCCGAAAGACAAAGCGTTATGTCGAATAAATAAAGAGCTTGATACGATATCCCTGATAACGCCTGCGGTTTTTTCAGGAGCGGTTACAAATAATCCGAGACCTTTGACTAAAAACGCTTTTGAAAGTTTTTCACCTTTTTTAATTTGCGAACTCAATTTCGCCGCTATTTTTTCAGAATTTACCGTTTCCAGCCAAATAGGCGTTCCGTTAGCGTAAACAAGCTCGTCAGGGCTAAGACAAGGACAGGAAAGCATCTTTTTAATGTTTTTATGCTTTAAAAAGCCTGCGATGGTATTATCAATGAAGAATTTTACCGGCACATATTTACCGGCGGCTTTATAGTATGCTTTTCTTATGGCATGTTTCGCATTCGTTATTTCCTGCGACGGCAGAACTTTTGGTATAGCCGCCCAGGGGCATTTAAGACCGGCCTGCATAATCTTTACAACCTGCGAAACCAGCTTTAGTGAGGTGTTCATGGATTCGGAACTGATAATAAGACCGTGTTTTTCAAGGAAAAGAACTGCCGGCTTTTTTTTGTACTGCGATTGATACTTATTAATTAAGGCCGATATTTTTTTGGCGAGCATAAAACCCGGGTCAACATAGGGAATCCATAACGGGGGATTCTTCCAGCCGTTGAAAATTTTATCGACCTTTTGCTGTCCATCTTTGGCGTTAACAAAAGCCCTTACAGCGTCAGGATGCAGATGAATAACATATTTATCGAGCATTGCGTGCAGGTGTGCCTCGACCGATGGCCGGGCATTGCTCTTGAGATTATCGGCACAGGAACAGGCAAGCCTTCTTACGACTTCTGTCTCCCGCGGGGTAACATCGAGTTTTGCAATATCTTTATCTGGAAGAATAGACAGAACTTTTTTAACGTCGAGCATTCGCCAGCCTTTTTCGGCATTCATATCTTTCAAGGTTGAGCCGCTGGCTTTGATATACATAAACCTGCCGTCGTTTGTTTTGACGGATGTGTTTCCGCCGCCGCCCTGGACGAGTTTCGTATCTTTTCCCACTGTATTGGAAATTTTAATCAAATCCGCTAATGCTTTGTCTATTTTCATATCTGTTTCCGTGTAAATTTTTCTATTAAAGTATTTTCAGCTTCTTTGGTCCACAATCCGTTATCGAGTTTGCTGGCTACATCCGGCATTTCTTTTTGCATTTGCTCAAGTGTTGTAAGAAGTAAATTCCCGCATTGCGGATATATAATTATTTTACCCGCTATGGACTGATTTTCAACAGCCCTGATACCCTCTATCGCCGATTCCAGGCTCGCGACAGCAGCCACAGAAAGATTCGTATCGAGTTTGCCTGCTTCGACTTTCGCGAGAACCTTTTTTATATCCTCGATAGTAGAGCCGCTTGTGCCGATGAAATAAAGTTTTTTCTCGATATAAGCATTAAGGTCGATTTTTCCTTTTACCATGGCCGGGATACCGGCGAAGATATTTATAATGCCGCCTTTGGCCGCGTCTTTGACGCATTGTGCCGCAAGTGCGGGTACAGGGGCCATAAGTGCGGCGTAATCGATATTGACAGGGGCTTTCTCTTTTGTGGGGTTATATGGTATATATTTTACACCTTTTTCTTTGGCGAGATTTGCCGCAATTTTTGTAAGCGACAATAGTCTGTTATCATCCAAATCTCCGGCATAAACAGTGATTCCTTTGATTCCCTGGCAGATATTTCTTATTGCGTGCATAACTCCCATCGGGCCGCCGGCGCCGATGACGTTCACCTTATCATTGGTGCGTATTTCACCGGTTGGCGGTATATGTTTCATTGCATCGGCAGGGTTATCGCCTGTTGTGCCGATTATTCTTATGCCGCCGTAGTGTACTAATCCGACAGCAGTTTCAACTTCCCTGTCGATTTTTTTGCCACACAGAACGATATTTATCAGTGCGTGAGCCTTGGCCTTATCGAAAAGCTTTTCGATAGTTTCCGCTTTTGCCCCGAAATAAACGATATCGTCAAACTTTTCATTTATATTTTCAAGTGACTCTGCCTTTGCATCTGATATTTTTTCAGGCTTGCCGAATTTTTCGAGCATTTTCGTGAAATTTGCGGAATTAAATTCGTCCTCTGTTACCACAAGCATTTTACTTTGCGGGCTGATTTGTTTGCGTTCTTTCGATATGTAAGAATCTTCAACGCATGCCCACGGTTCGCAAAGCGCCACTGCCGAGGCGCTTTTATCTTCCGGTGCGGGAATGAGTATAAATTCTCCTTCGGGCGAACAGCTTATTCTTTCATCGATTAATGTATATTCCTGAAGAGCGCCTTCGATGTTATATCCGAAGGCTCCGTTTGATTTTTCAGTTTTGAGCCATCTCATATCCGCCTGAACAAGGAATCTGTCGCCGACTTTCGCCCTTGTAACCCTGCTGCCGACTTTCACTGCCCTGACAACCGCTTCATGCCCCGGCACGGTAGGAGTTTTCTCTGTTTTATAGGCGGGATATTCATTCAGAACCGCCTGCTCCGCACCGGAAACAATTTTTCCTTTGCGAACATGGCTGTCGAATTGTTTAAGCAGCTTCAAATCCGAAAAACAAAGTCCTACGGCTTCGACCTTACAAAGAATTTGATAATCATTCGGCAAATAAACTTCTTTTTCAGTGTTAAATTTTAGCTGGTTCGGCCCCGTCAGTTGAACTGCTCTTTGTTTTTTTGGAATTCCCAAATTTATTTATCCTTCTGTCATTTCGAGCGAAGTCCTGATTTTATCAGGACGTAGTCGAAAAATCATTAAAAAGTATTCTTCATTTTTTCTTTGTATGAGCATGTACGAACATGGCGCCTTTATAAAAGTCCTCGCAAAGCGGCGCAAGTTCTTTTGAGTTAAAATCGTCAACAAATTTCTGGCCGGGGCTGTTCATTTCAGTGCCAGCTATTATGGGCAGGTTTCTTTTTCTGCAAATATCGACAAATTCATATAGTTTTTTACATTTTTCATCGGCCAAACCTTTGCCCGGCGTATAGTTTCTATCTGGAATAATATTGACCGCTGCAACGCCGTCAGCGACAGCGATGTCGAGCAGTTCTTCGATTGCCTGTTCGCCTGCACTTAGACCGTTTAGCCAGGTTAAAGTCGGTATGCCTCCGATTGCGAGGATGAATTTATTGATCTCTGACATTTTCGGAAATGAATTAGAGTCCGGCCGAACATATCCGACACCGCCTTGCTTCATAATTTTCGAACGGATAAGTCCCTGAAGTTTTATCCCGCCCGGCAAATCGAGTTTGCTTACATCCTGACCGAGTTTATCGCTCCAGAATTTTATCAGGTCGCTGCCGTGATGAATTTGTGCTGTCTTTTTTGCGTAAGCCAGACAGATATGCCTTTCAGTAACATTTCCCGCCGGCGTTAATGGAATTACGTCTTTTTCGTAATCGACAGTTATTGGTTTAAGATAAGCGTTAACTCTTTCGAGCATATTCCTGTTGCGCTGCTGTGCGGTCGATTTGAAACTTTCCAGTTGAGCTTTAAATTTTTCCGGTATTCCGCTGTAAGGCAGGCCAGTCGCCATATGATATGAAATGCCCGGCTCGCCCGGCGAATTAATTTCTCTGTCGGCAAATTCAGGAACGAAAACTCTTGTCTCCATTCCGCTCGATGCCTTGAGCCCCAGTTTTGCCGCGGCTTCGTAGAGTTCATCAGTCGAATCTATGACATCGAAATCTACTGTGCCGCAGCATCCAAGCCCCGTTTTTTTCGCCAGCCAGGCGATTTTTGTCGGGGAAAAACCCTCGGCGTTGTAAGAATAGAATGTGTGGAAGTGCATATTGGTTCTTTTGTCCGAGTTGGGAAAAGTGATTTTCCCGCAATCGGCTAAACTAATCAGCTCATCCAGGGCGTTTTGCCGCTCCCTGAGATTAAAGCTGTCCAGCTTTTCTTCCAGTTTGATAATTTGCAAATCATCCATCTTTCAGCAATTTTATAGTATTAACCGCTGTCGGTCAATCGCGTAAGTTTAGTTTTATTAGCCGATAATCATCATCGGTTCATTGACCGGCAGTGTCTGACCCGCTTCGACCAGTATTTTTTCCACTGTGCCCTCGGCAGGGCTTTCCATTTCGAGCGTCGCTTTGTCTGTTTCAATCTCGAACAGCACATCGCCTTTTTTGACCTTGTCGCCGACATTAACTTTACAGCTTACGATAGTTCCTTCTTCCATTGTTTGACCGAGTTTCGGTAAGTTTATAGTAGTTGCCATTTTTACCTCACTTTTTAACCATTGCCTTAACGGCGTTAATAACATCATCTACTGTCGGCACACTTGCGTTCTCAAGCGGTTCGCTCATCGGAGGCGGAACATCTTTGGCGGCCAGATTTACAGGTGCCGAAGACAGACAATCGAAACCTGTGCTTCCATCTTTAAATTTATAATCGATAACCCTTCGGGTAATTTCAGCGCCGACTCCGCACATCGCGAAGCTTTCGCAGAGGGTTACTAATCTCTTTGTTTTCTTTACCGATGCCGCTACAGTGTCGATATCCATCGGCTTGATTGTCCGCAGGTCGATAACCTCCGCGTTGATGCCGTCATTTGCAAGTTTTTCAGCGGCTTCAAGAGCGTTCATCGCCATTTTACTGTAGCTTACAATCGTAACATCGCTGCCGGTACGTTTAATATCTGCTTTGCCGAGCGGAATGATATAATCTTCAGCAGGAACAGCTCCGAGTTGTCCGTAAGTTGCTTTATGCTCGATAAATACTACCGGGTTATCGCTGCGTATAGCGGCTTTTAAAAGGCCTTTCGCGTCGTAAGGCGTCGAAGGCATAACAACATAAAGGCCGGGAATATTTACAAGCCACGGCTCAAGACTCTTCGAGTGATGAGCGGCTATGCATCTGCCAAGTCCGCCTTCGGTTCGCAGAACCATCGGCACTTTCGCGTGTCCGCCGAACATATACCTGTTGAATGCGCCGTTGTGCATCAACTGGTCCATCGCGATTGTAAGAAAATCGACATACATAATTTCAGCTATCGGCCGCAGTCCCCGAATTGCCGCACCAACTCCGGCGCCTGCGATAGCCGCTTCGGAGATAGCGGTGTCAATAACTCTATCGAGTCCGAATTCAGCGAGCATGCCTTTTGTCGCTGCGTAAGCTCCGCCGTAGAGGCCGACGTCTTCGCCGAGAAGGATAACATTTTTATCTCTTCTCATCTCTTCGGTCTGGGCTTCCACCAGTGCGCCGCCCATTGTGAGAACTTTCATTCCGAAATCGGACTGCACTTTGCTCTGGGCCTCCTGGCCTTTTTCCTTTCTGGTTTTAGCGGTAGAAGCTGCGAAAGCGACATTAAACGCCTTTGTCGCCTCCATTGCCTTTTTGGCAAGCTGCTTTTCATTTTCTATAATTGACGTTTCATAGGTTTCATCTACATAAACATCTTTTTCGAGGTTGGCTGCATTCGGCCAGGGACTATCGATTCCGAATTGTGTCGATTTTTCGATTGTATCATTAGCTTTTTTCTGAATGGCGTCCAGTTCTTCCTGTGTTGCGAGGTTTTCGCTAAGCAGCTTATTGGAAAGAACGGTAATTGGGTCCCTGTCTCGCCATTGTTTTTCTTCATCTTTTGTTCTATAGGCCCTTGGGTCGCTTCTGCTGTGGCCGTACCATCTGTATGTCTTGGCCTCGACCATTATCAGTTTGCTGTTTTTGCGGGTGTATTCGACGGCTTCTTTCATCGCAAGATATACGGCAACCACATCCTGTCCGTCTATTATCATAGCGGGCACATCATAAGCTGCGGCTCGAGTTGCGATATCTGTAATATTGCTTGCCTTGGCTGTTCCGACCACCGGGCTGCCTGAATATGGTACGCTCATACCGTAAAGATTATTTTCTATAACCGCGACCATCGGCACGTTCAGAGTTGAGGCCATATTCATCGATTCGTGGAAAGTGCCTGTATTTGTTGAGCCGTCGCCGAAAAACGATATTACGACTTTGCCGGTTTTTTTATATTTTTCAGCAATTGCCGCTCCGACCGCCGTTGGCTGATTTCCGCCGACAATACCGGTCGAGCCTAAATTGCCGTTTTTGACATCGACTATGTGCATTGAGCCGCCTCTGCCGTTGCAGTAGCCTGTTTCTTTTCCCATAAGCTCTGCCATCATACGGTTCCAGTGTGTTTGTCTTTCCTCTTCGCTTTTTGCGTATTTATTGCCCATCGCGCCGCAATGACCATGGCCTCGGTGTGTTGAGCCGATTACATCGCCGATTTGAATTGCCGCGATTGCCCCGGTCGCAACTGCTTCCTGACCTGCGTAAAGATGAGATGCGCCTTTGATAATGTTTTGGCCGAGAAGGTCGAATACCTTTTCTTCAAAGAATCTGATTTCGTGAATTGTCCTGAGCCAGTCTTTAACCTGTTCCAGACTCAGTACTTTGCCCTCGATTAATTTACTAATCTGAGGCAATGCGGTTTTCCGTTTATCATCGATTTTAAATGCCATCTGCTAACTCCTATTCTTATATTAAAGCATTACCCCTTTAGTATATAGTATACCATTTTTACACGTTCAAAAACAGACCCCAAGGGCATCTAAAATGTTTGTTTTTTGCTCAAAATAGGCCAAAGTGAACAAAATAAAACAAAAAAGCTTGTAATCGAACCGGAACGATATTACAATATGCGATTATGGAACATAAACGAACGATTAAGTTGTGAGGTGAAAAATGGGTCTTTCGGCTGAGAATCGACACAATTACATACTCGATTGCTTAAAGAATAACGGCAAAGTTATAGTTAAGGAAACTGCTGAAAAATTTGGCGTAACGGAGGTAACGATTCGCCGGGACCTTGCGAGCCTCGAAACAAAGGGCCTTGTCAAAAAGACTTATGGCGGGGCGGTATTGGCCGGCACCGAATTTAATCCCTCCGTCAGATTTCGTCATACAAAAAATCTATCCGCGAAAAAAATAATCGGCAAACTTGCCGCTGATATTGTTAAAGATGGAGATAATATTTATCTCGAGGCCGGCTCGACATGCTATGAGATAATTCCGTACCTTGCCGACAAGAAAAACCTTACAATAATTACGAACTCCCTGATGTTGATGAGCAGGCTTCATGAACAGCCTCAGCACAGGGTTATTGTTACGGGCGGTCAGTATCGTTCCGATACTATGGATATGATAGGTCCGCCGGCGGAGAACACTATTTCTCAATTGGGAGGCTTTACTTCTTTTACAAGCGCCGATGATATAAGTATCGGTTATGGTATCAGCGGCGCCGATGTCGCGACGGTAAGTTTTGTCAAACAGGTACTGAAAAGGGCGGCAAGGGCGGTATTCGTCGGAACAAGAAATAAATTCGACCGTGGCGCATTATATAAAATAGTGGATTTGGACGATTTGGATTATATTGTTACTAATGCCTGCCCCGGCGACGCATGGGAAAGATTCGCCAAGGAGCATAACATAACGCTGTTCTATCCCGCCGAAGCGGTGCACGAAGATTTGCAGCCGGAGTTTTAATTCTATTAAATAAATTTAGGAAGGACGACAATATGAAACAGGACGATATTATTAAAGCTTACAATACTGCAAAACAGAGATATTCTGAAATCGGGGTCGATACTGACAATGCTATGGATGCCCTTGCCGGGATACCTGTTTCGATAAATTGCTGGCAGGGTGACGATGTCGGAGGTTTTGAAAAGCCAAACTCCATTCTCGCTGGCGGCGGAATTCAGGCGATAGGTAATTATCCCGGAAAAGCCCGGAATATTGACGAGCTAAGAGCGGATATTGACAAGGCGTTGAGCCTGATTCCCGGCAAACATCGTCTTAACCTTCACGCCTGCTATCTGGACAACGGCGGCAAATTCATTGAAAGAGATAAAATCGGCATAGAGCATTTTCAGAGCTGGATTGACTGGGCCAAACAAAGAGGTCTGGGTCTGGATTTTAATCCGACTTATTTCTCACATCCTAAAGCGGCCGATGGTTTTACTTTGAGCCATTCCGACAAGGGCATAAGGGATTTCTGGATAAACCACGGAATAGCCTGCAGAAAGATAGCTGAACAAATGGGTAAACAGCTCGGCTCCGCCGCAGTTACCAATTTCTGGGTTCCGGACGGCTATAAGGATATTCCTGTCGACAGAAAAATTGCCCGCGAAAGGTTAAAGGATTCTCTGGATAAAATTTTCAAACAGGCAATTGACCCGAAATACAATCTGGATTCTGTTGAGAGCAAACTTTTCGGGATAGGCTCTGAGAGTTATGTTGTCGGTTCGCACGAATTTTATATGGGTTATGCCGTATCACGCAAAAAATTATTGTGTCTTGACGCGGGCCATTTCCATCCAACCGAGACTATTGCCGATAAGATTTCGTCTGTGATGATGTTTTGCGATGAAATGCTTTTACATGTCAGCCGGCCCGTCCGCTGGGACAGCGACCATGTTGTTATTCTTAACGATGAGCTTGAGGCGATAAGTCAGGAGATTGTAAGGGGCAATTTTTTAGACAGGGTACATATTGGTCTTGATTTCTTTGACGCGAGTATCAATCGTATTGCCGCATGGGGAATTGGAACCCGCTCTATGATTAAATCGCTGCTGCTGGCCCTTCTTGAGCCGACGGAAAAACTGAAACAGATTGAGAATCAGGGTGATTTTACAGCAAGGCTGGTGACGCTCGAAGAGCTTAAGACGATGCCGTTTGGTTCCGTCTGGGATTATTATTGTATGAAGAATAATGTTCCCATCGGCTTCGATTGGCTCTGGCAGGTCAAAAGCTACGAAACGGCTGTACTTTCAAAAAGAGCCTGATTCTGATTAGCGGCGCAGACATTTTTGGTTGTCTAAAGGCGGTCGGTACACTATACTGAAAAACTCAATTTTTTATTAGTTTTAACTTTTTACTAATCGCTGTTTTTTGATAAAATTCGCGGGAAGTATTTTAAAGGAATTTTTTAACAGGAACCAAAGAAATGGAACACAAAAAATCAGGTTGTCCGGGCAAGGCAAAATATCTTGCGGGGAAAAGAATCCTTCCGAAACCAACATCCAAAGACACAAGCATAGTCAGTCTTATCGATAATATGGATGCCTACAACGGCGGAAGATTAAGAGCGGCCTGTCATCTCCTGCGGGACAGATATTCTCAGGAAGATGTTACGGTAGGCTTAAGTCTTGCAGGTGCTCTGACACCGGCAGGGCTGGGGCCATCGACGATTATTCCATTGATGAATCACGGCTTTGTCGACTGGATTGTAGCGACAGGCGCCAATATGTACCACGATATTCATTATGCCTTTAATCTGCCGATGTTCCGCGGAACCCACACCGTTGATGACGCGGACCTCAAAGCAAAAGGCGTAACCCGAATCTACGATATCCTGTTCGACTATGAAGACGTCTTAATGGAAACAGACCGCAGACTGCGCGAAATCCTCATCAGACCTGAATTCCAAAAAGAGATGGGCACCCGTGAATTTTATCACCTTCTTGGCAAAATACTCAGCGACCTCGAAGAAAAACATAATCTCGGCCAGGTAAGTATCCTCGCAGCAGCGTATCGCAACGGCATACCGGTATTTACATCTTCGCCGGGCGATTCGACTATCGGAATGAATGTTGCAGGATTGGAATTACTTGCGGAAGCATCGGGATTATTAGACAAATTCAAACTCAAAATCAATCCGAGCATCGACGTTAATGATTCTACCGCAATTATCTTGAACGCCAAGACTTACGAAAAAGGCAAAACAGGCGTTATCCTAATCGGCGGCGGAAGCCCGAAAAACTTCGTGCTCCAAACCGAGCCGCAGATTCAGGAAGTACTTATGATTCCTGAAGTCGGCCAGGATTACGATATCAATATAACTGATGCAAGACCCGATACGGGCGGACTTTCCGGCGCGCCGCCATCAGAAGCGGCAAGCTGGGGCAAAATCGACCCGACAAAACTCGAAGAAACCGTTACGGCCTACCTCGATGTAACCGTAGCGTTTCCAATGATGGCTGCCTACGCAATACAGGCCGCTAAACCCAAGAAACTAAAAAGGTTATATGACAGAGCAGATGAACTCCATAAGAAACTGATTGAGTCATATCTCGAAAATAATAAGGAAGTAGATAAACTTAGAGGGCTAATCAGGAAGCTTGATTAACACGGACGGACACCGACTAAAACACTGACCGACACGGAGAGCTGTAAGTCCTTATTTTTATTTTAAAAATAAGGACTTAGGGGAAAAAAATCGTCACAAATGCGCAAGTTTTTTTTATTTTCGCGCAAGTTCTTCCAAAAACACACCCAAAACTAACCACGAATTCACACGAAATGACACGAAATTTAGTTTTTTAACGACTTTTTTACGGTTTTTGAAGGGTTTTTCGCGGAATTGCGCACTTTTTTTTAGGGTATAGGAGACAGGGTAGAGGGTATATAAAAAGCGGGAAGTTGAGGAATCGCCATATCGGGAATTTTTGTACCTATAGCATGGCATAATAGCCATTAAGTTTGGGGAAAGAGGGGATAGAATTGAAGATTTGAGGAGTCCGCCAAAGGCGACTCAACATAAGATTGATATTAGATAATGACAGGGGGAAATTAGTGGGAATTGGAAGATAATAAGGTATAATTTCTGCGAAACAGCAAGGATGGGCAAAAAGAAAATTATAGTATAACAATTTTTATTTGTACATAGGAGGAATTAAAATGAAGAAGATAATTATAATTTGTATGATGACGGCGATAACTTCTGCAGTCTACGCGCTGCCATCGGATAACTTCGATAACAATTCGATGGATCCATCCTTATGGCATCTCTATCAGGTTGATATAAATGCCTGGGTGAGCGAAACTAACCAGAGATTAGAGCTGCGTTCTACTGGGGGAGGGGCGGCAATTTATTACGCTAAGGGCTGGGGTCTTTCAGCGACTAATGATTTTTCATTTAAGATTGATTTTCACTTTTTCAGACCATCTTCCGGCCCAGCAGATACTGATGCCTCCGTTCAGTTTTGTATTAACAATGGCTTTTCTAACGATGTTATAATAGAAGCCGGCTGCGGTTCAACTGGTGAAGGAACCGCTTATCACTCATTTTTCTATAGTTCGATAGAGAATCCAATAGAAGGCACTGAAGTGCCCAAAGGCGAGAAAGAAAGAAATACAGACAATGGAACTTTGTATATCTCCTACGATGCAAGTGAAGATGTACTTTATCTGAGCGATATCGGCTATGGGTCTGAAAATGCATGGGTGACCATCCCAGGCCTGGTGCAGGGCGAATGGGGCAACAACGCTCTCATTCCATCTTTCGGCGGCTGGTCGGATGGCATAGTTCTGAATTCCGGAGACGCCTATCTTGATAATTTCGTAGTCGATAGCGGAACAATTGTCCAAATCTGCGAATATGCACTTGCCGGCGATTTAAATAATGACTGTAAAGTGAATTTTGGCGATTTTGCAATTATGGCCGAGAACTGGCTGATAGATTGTTACGCGAATCCTTCCGATCCTGCTTGTGTGTCTAAATAACAATCAGGGACATCAAGGCAGGTGAAAATTTTTTAGATGGATTGATTTTTGAAAATATTCATGATATAATTTGTCGAACATCGAGGTAAAGAAACGGCATCGGAGGAAGAAAATCTATTCTTCTTAAGCAAGCTAAAAAACTGCTTCGGGAATTATAAAATATCACAGCAAAAAGTGTGGTAGATTGATGCTAAAGAAAACAGAACTCATCCGCCGTCGCCAAGGCTATGGCGGGACAGGGAACGCAGGAGACAGAATAAGGAATCCCGCTGAGGACGACTTAATATGGAGATTGATATTAGTATAATGGCAGGATAACTCCGCACCGGATTAGGTGTGGGATAAAATTGATAGGAGTTGTGCTTATTACATAAGAGGTGTTGAAGAGAAATATTAATATTAATATCGCATTGATGCTCAAGTAGGAGTGCATATGAAAATGGAAACGTCAATAGTTACTATTGGGTCAGCAAATTCTGAACAGATTTTAGTGGTAGATAAGGTTATTTCAGGATCTAAAAATAACTGTAAGTTTGTCAAAGAAAGCTTCGGGGGCAGCGCAGTTAATTGGGGAGTTCGTCTCAAATCAATAAATATAGATGAAATTGGTGACATATATGTTGCCTGCCCCATAGGAGGCGATGGTAGAGGCGGTAGAATCCAAGACGAGTTATCACAAATGAAGATTAAAGTTATTCCTAGTCTTCCATTGCCGGAGGGGTGTACAACTAGTCATAGTGTTATTGTTGTAAGTGGTGATGAACGTACAGTATATACCGAAATTGGGTCCTCTGTTGAAAAATGGGCTATGAGCTTAGCAGAAAACATAGAAACAGAAGTCCCGGCTAATAAGCCAATTATTGCAATGATTGGCAATATTGCTAAATCTAATGATAACAATGGGAATGCACTTATAGTTACTGAACAAGTAATTAGTGCTCTATCTAAAAAACAAATTTCTTTTATATACGCCAATTTTGGCCGTGCCCAGTATTCTTTCTGTTATCATCACTGGGTAAATGTTTGGGATAAGATAAATTGTTTTCAGCTCAATGTTAATGAGGCTCGAGATTTTGTTACCAGATCATGTGATTGTGCAGAGTGTAGGAATAGACTAAAGGATAAAAAAGTTAAATTGCCATCAAATCTTTCTCTTTATAGTATTTTGAAATTTTTAAAGGGAATTGATGCAACGGCCGTAATCACACTTGCAGGTAGTGGTTCTGTTGCTGTTATGAGAAATGATAATAATGTGATATTTACATGGCCTAGACAACCCACAAAACATTGTGACACAACGGGAAGTGGTGACGCCTTTGGCGCAGGTGTAATTTGGGCGTTATTAGTCTATGGTAAACTAAAAAATGTTCGTGAGTATTCCAGAGCATTCTCCGCGGGTAGCGTTTGGGGCGCTTCAGCCTGTAGCGAGTACGGAGGCCACAAAGGAACACCGGATACCAGTGAGTTGTTTCGAGCTCTAGGTGATACTGCCCTTGAAGACTATCCATCAATTTATAGGGAAATTGATAAAGCTGAGCCATTGCTTTATATGCTTGATGACAAGAAATATTATTTTTAATGATATGTGTTATAGATTATCAAGAGTATTTTTGCAGAACAAATCGATATAGCGAACTCGCTGAGATTTGCTGCTGACCTATGTATTGAATAGGACGAGGATTTTTGATTTATAGATTCCTGCTGAAAGAGAAGATTAAAAAGATTTCTCCACACTGGTCGAAATGACCCCGATGAGATAGCCGAAGCGGCATCTCACGGGGCAAGCAATGAGATTCTTCACTGTGCTACGCTCCGTTCAGAATGACATTCTGCGCGGGAATAACATTTCACTTGATTGTAACAAAATTCCGTATTATAAAAGGGTAATAAGTGCATAAGTACATAAGAACAAAAGGACATAAGGAAGTAGGGAATGAAGGAAAATTTAATCAAATTAGCGAAAGAACACGGGACGCCGTTGTTTATTCTTGACCACGCGAAGATTCGGGAGAATTTTCGCACGTTTAAGAAGAATCTGCCGAATGTTCAGGCCTATTACGCGGTAAAGGCAAACTCCAATCAGGAAATTATCAAAACGCTGTTCAACGAAGGGGCGAGTTTCGATGTCGCTTCGTATAACGAGTTTATGCAGATTTATAATCAGATAAAAGGTTTTAAAAAAGCGGAAAAAGACTTTTTTATCTGGGACAAAATCATCTTCTCCAATACCATCAAAGATAAAGAAACTTTGCAAAAAATCAAAAAGTACAAGCCTTTGGTAACTTACGATAACGCCGATGAGGTGGATAAGATTAAGGAAAATTGCGAAACTGCCGGGCTGGTTTTGCGATTGAAGGTACCCGATACCGGCTCGCAGGTCGAGATGAGCTCGAAATTCGGGGCTGAACCCGGCGATGCGGCGGGACTGATAAAAAAAGTCTTCGATTCGGGGCTTGCGGTCGAGGGTTTAAGTTTTCACGTTGGAAGTCAATGCACGAATTTCGATAATTACGCGGTCGCGCTTCAGATAACATCGCAGATTTTTAACGATGCCCGCAAGAAGGGCTATAATCTGAAAATAGTCGATATCGGCGGCGGATTTCCTGCGGCGTATGATTCGGCAGTGCCGCGGTTCGAGCAGCTTGCGGAAGTAATAGATTCCGAATGCAAAAGGCTGTTTCCGGAAGATGTCGAACTTATAGCCGAGCCGGGCAGGTTTATGGTGGCAACGGCCGCGGTGCTGGTTTCGGAAATAATCGGCAAGGCGACGCGAAGCGGCAAAATCTTCTATCATATAAACGACGGCGTATATCATACGTTTTCAGGGATTGTTTACGACCACTGGATACCGAATTTTCATTCGTTCAAAGATGGCGAGACGGCAGTTTGCGCGGTTGTCGGGCCGACGTGCGACAGCTTCGATAAGATTTCCATTTCGGAACAACTGCCGGGCAATCTGCAAATCGGCGATATGTTTTATACGGAAAATATCGGAGCGTACAGCATCGCATCATCGACGAAATTCAACGGATTTGAGGGAGCGAAGATACTGCATATAAATAATTAAAAGAACTCAGAACTCGGAACACAGGACACAGAAGAAAATTTGAACGTCCAACATCGAACGCTGAACATCGAACATTGAATAAAAAAATTGCTTCGCAATGATTTTATGAAAGCGTGTGTCTCCTCTTGCGGTTAAAATGCCGCATGAGAAAACCTAATTCAGCGACCACAAGTCGCAGAAAGGAGACACACATGGAAATTATATCAATGGATTCGCATA